>NZ_JBHFAB010000030.1:0-103723 GCF_042510955.1 Streptacidiphilus cavernicola | reverse complement strand
ACCCTCCGGGCGCTTCGTTCTTCGTTCTGTTTCAAACCTTAGCGGATTCCAGCTCCACAAGCCAAATCCGCCGATTTCCCGATAAACGGCATGACAAAACAACGCCACACCATCTGATCAGGGGGTTCGCCGCCACCACTCAGTCGTAGGGCAACTCGAAGGACACTACGGTACCCATCCACGGCCCCGCAAATCGGGCCGGGTCCAGAACGGTCAGAACACAACCGCAGGGCTGGAGCGTCGATGGGGTGAGATGGGTCGGGGAGTCACGAGGAGGGGTGCGGTAGGCATGGCGGACACAACGGACGACGGGTACCAAGCCTTCGCCGCGGCGCGCATCGGTCACCTCTATCGCTCGGCATGCCTGCTGACCGGTGGAGACACCCATCTGGCCGAGGATCTCGTCCAGGAGACGCTGGGCCGGATCTTCGTGCGCTGGCGACGTGTCTCCGGCGCGGACAATCCGGTGGCGTACGCACAGACGATGCTGGCGCACACCTTCCTGTCCTGGCGGCGACGGCGCAGCAGCGGCGAGCGGCCGAGCGCGACTCCACCGGAGGCGGGCATCGCCGAGGACGGTGATCCCGCGCTGCGGGTCACGCTGCTTTCCGCTCTGCGGCAGTTGCCCGAGCGGGATCGGGCGGTACTGGTCCTGCGCTATTGGGAGGACCGCAGCGTGCAGGAGACGGCGACGGCCCTGCGGCTCAGCGCCGGGGCAGTCCGTTCCCATGCCCTGCGCGCGCTTACCCGCCTGCGGGCGGAACTCGGCGACGACGCGTCCCTCTTCATCGATCGCTGAACCCGGCCGGCCTTTCGGCCCGCCCGTCACTGGCACGTCAACCACCAGGAAGCAGGTGCTCCCATGGACTTCGAAGAGCGGATCAGCCAGGCCCTGACCGAGGCCGGGCACAGCTACGACCTGGAACCCCAGCCCTTGCTGGATCGCGGCCTCCGGCGCGGCTTCGCGCTGCGGCGCAGGCGGGTCGCGCTCCGGGTGACCGGCGCCGCCGCGGCTCTCGCCGTGATCAGCACCGGCGCGGCCCTGTCCCCCGGCGTACTGTCGGGGCACGCGGACCAGGCGGCCTCACCCAACACGACGAGTACGGCCAAGGGGCCATCGGTGTCGGGGCAGCAGATTCTCGACCTGTTGGAGAGTGCGCTGCCGCCCGGCAAGGTCACCCAAACGCAGGCGATCGGCGCTGGTGGCGGCCGTCCTGCTATGGATATTCCCACCGCCCAGTTGGTCTACGACGACGGGCACGGTCCCGCGCTCATCCGGTTCGGATCCGCGACCGAGAACAATCCGGACGTCACAGCGGCAGGGACGTGCGACCCGGCTATGACGACACCGCAGAGCACCTGCCAGCGAAAGACGCTGGCCGACGGCTCGACCGTCTCTTTTTCCAAGAACAACCAGAACAAGAAGACCGGCCTGGCGGCAGATCTGCAGTGGACTGCGACCTTGGTCACCGCCAAGGGGGATCGGATCTGGATCGACGAGTTCAACCGGCCCACCGAGTTCGCAACCAGCGACGGGACCCGTACACAGCCTCCGTTGGACGCTGACCAGTTGACCGCTCTGGCGACGAAGCCCGACTGGACCGGGCTGTTCGCGGCGATCCGCGCCTCGAAGCCGGACGGGCAGCTCACCGCCGCCCAGACCCTCGCCATAGCGAAGAAGACCATGCCTGCGGGCGTCACCGCCCATGGCTCCCTCGCTGACAACCAGGAGGGCATCGCCAACGTGAGCTGCGGCACCGACTGCTCGCTCACCTTCGACGTCGAGCGCTGGCCCACCGACGCCCGCAGCGAGGTTCTGGCCCTTGAGTACGGCGATTCCACCAAGCTGCTCCCCGACGGCACAACGCTGCGCGTCGCGACCACGGGCGGCCTGGTTCTTCCCAACGGCAGGCACTCCTGGCACGTCTCAGCTCTGCTGTCCGACGGGACGTCGGTCCAGGTCGTGGAGCAGTACCCGTTGACGACGTCGGTGGCACCACTGTCCGTCGCCCAGTTGAAGACGATCGTGCTGAATCCGGCCTGGGCCCGGTAGCCGACCGGGCTCAGTTGGTGGGCCCCACCTGGCGGGGCCCACCCCGACCGGGCTCAGCTGGCCGGGCTCACCTGCTCCAGGGCGGTGCGGGCCTGTGTCGCCAGCTCGTCCGCGGCGCAGGACTCGGCCAGGGTGAGTGCGCTGCGCAACTGCTCGGCGGCTTCCGCGAAGCGGCCCACCTCGCGGAGGGCCAGGCCGAGGTCGAGTGCCGCGCGGGTGTGCTCGTACGGGGCGGTGCAGCGTTCGAACTGGGCCAGGGACTGCCTCAGCAGCTCCAGTCGGCGGTCGCCCTCGGCGAGGGCGGCGCAGGAGCGCAGCTCCATGCCGATCGCAGAGGCGGTGCCGAAGCGTTCGGCTCTGGCCAGTGCGTCCTCGGCGAGGGTGCGGGCGTACTCGGTCTCGCCGCGTGCCGCGTGGCTCTGGGCCAGGGCGCGCTGCCAGCCGCACCAGCCGGGGTTGCTCATCTCCCGACCGTCGAGCCGCTCGCCGGCCGCGGCCAGTTCGGTGACGGCGCCGTCGAAGTCGGCCGCGGCCAGCAGCAGCCCGCCGCGCACGGTCTGCGAGTCGGGGAAGACCACGGCCGCCGAGTAGGGCGCTCGGAAGCGGTAGCGCTCGGCCAGCTCGTGCGCCTCGTCCAGGCCGCCGCGGGCGAGCAGGATCGCGATCAGGGTGCCGACCGCGTACCAGTGCACCGGGATGCCCTCGCCGACGCGGTTGGCGGTGGCGAGGCCCTCGCGGGCGCTGCGCTCGGCCTCTGCAAGGTTCCCGGTGCGGAAGCGGATGTAGGCCAGGATGGTGTGGCCGAAGGCGAGGTGGGCGCCACGCCAGCCGGCCTCCTCGTACTCGGCGATGCCCTTGGCAAAGAGCGCCTCGGCGCGCTCCGGCAGGTCGGCGTACATGTAGACGAGGGAGGCGAGGGTCGGCACCTCGAACGCCCACTCCTGGTCGGTCCAGCTGAGGCCGTCCCGCTGCTGGGCCAGGTCGGCGTAGTGGACGGCGGTCCGCACCGGTTCGCCGCGGACCACGGCGTCCCAGGCGCGCAGGCCGAAGACATAGCGCTCGGCGACGCCGATCCGCTGCTCCTCGCGTTCCAGCAGCAGCGCGAGGTCGGAGAGCCGCTGCGAGCGGTCCTTGGACCCCTGCTCGGCGGCGTCGAAGGCGCACCACATGAAGTTCCACACCAGCAGCCGCAGCCGGGTCTGCTCGGAGTCGGCGGACTCGGCCGCACCGCTGGTGGTCTCGGCGGCTTCGAGCAGGTTGTTGCTGTGCGCGAGTGACTGGGCCAGCCGCACGGTGATGCCCTCGTGCAGTCGCGGCGACAGCACCGGCTGCTCCAGCGCCGCCCGTAGGTGGCCGACCGTGGAGGCGGGGTCGTAGAGCAGGGTCGAGCAGCCCAGCTCGAACAGTACCTCTGCCCGCTGCGCGCCGGACGGGGGTTCCCGCAGCGCCCTGGCCAGGCAGCGCTGCGCCGTCTCCGGTGCCCCGGCCTGCATGAACAGTCGGGCCGCGGAACGCAGTTGCTCGACCACCTCGCTGTCGCCCTGCGGCGGAATCTCCAGCCAGTGCCGGGCCGCGGTGCCGGGGCTGCCGCCCGCGCGGAGCACCGCCCAGCCCGCCTTGGCGTGCATCCCGGTGCGCAGTTCCTCCGGGATGCCGCGGTAGACCGAGGTGGCGATCAGCGGGTGGACGAATTCGAGTATCTGATGGCCGGTCAGGATGCGGGCCTCGCGCAGCCGGTCCGCGGCCTCGGCAACCGCCGTATGCGACAGCGAGGCCACCGATCCGGCCAGCTCCAGCGGAGTGTGGATGCCGAGCACCGACACCGACCAGGCGAGCCGCACCGATGACTGGCCGAGCCGCTCCAGCCGGGCCACCAGGCCGCTGCCCTGACTGGCGGCGGCCAGGTCGCGCAGCAGCGGGCAGGACGCCTCGACCGGCGCGACGCCCCGTTCCTGCGCTTTGGCCAGCAGTTCGACCGTCTCGAACGGGTTGCCGCCGGTGACCGCCCAGACCTCGCGGCTGAAGGCGTCGTCCACCGCTACGCCCGAGGCGCTGAACAGGTCGGTCACCAACTCGGCGACGGCGTCCGGGGTGAGCGCGGTCAGGCCGAGCGCCCGGGTACCGTTGCTGTCGGCGATGGTGCGGAACGCGGCGGGGATCTCAGGCAGTTCGTCCGGCCGGTAGGCGACGACCAGCAGCACCGGGAGCTCGTCCACCCGGCCTGCGAAGGAGGCCAGCCAGCTGAGCGACTCGGCGTCGGCCCAGTGCGCGTCGTCCACCATCATCACCAGCGGGCCGCGCTGGACCGCGAGGTTGGTGACGATCCAGTCCAGGCCGTCACGGACGCCCTGCGGGTCGGGGGCCGCCCCGGCCGCGACCGTGGTCAACCCGAGGGCGGGGCCGACGATGTCGGTCCAGCCGCCGAGCAGTTCCCGCCCGGCCTCCTCGCCGACCTGGGCAAGCAGCGGCCGTAGCAGGGTCCGGACCAGGTGGAACGCGGTCAGCTGCTCCTGCTCGCCGCCGCGGGCGGTGAGGGCGAGCAGGCCGCTGTCGGTCGCGGCCCGGCGGACCGCGGCGAGCAGACTGGTCTTGCCGAGGCCGGCCGCGCCGGTGTAGACGAGCAGGTGCTCGCCCGGCCCCGTGGGCGCCTCAGCCGCGGCCAGGCTCGCCAACGCCCTTCGCGCGGCCCCGAGTTCGACGTCGCGTTCCAGCAACCCGGCGCCACCTGCAAGCTTTTGCTCTGCCACGCTGCTGAGAGTAGCGCTCGGCGGTGGTCCGGGCGGGGTGCTTGCACACGTTCGCTGCGGGGTGGCCGGTCGGTCGGTCGGCTTCCGGGTCGGCTTCCGGGTCGGCTACCGGTCGGCTCCAGAGCCGGCCGCAGGTCTACCGCGCCTCGTGTTCCTCCCGCTCCTGCCTGCGGGAGGCGGTCAGGCTGGTCGCGGTGGTGATCGCGAGGACCAGCACGATGAAGCCCAGTGAGAAGGGGATCCCGATCTCCGGCGCCCAGTGCGCTCCGGCCTCGTGCAGGGCGTGCAGCAGCAGCTTCACGCCGATGAAGCCGAGGATCACCGACAGCCCGTAGGAGAGGTGGACCAGCTTCTTCAGCAGCCCCCCGATCAGGAAGTACAGCTGGCGCAGGCCCATCAGTGCGAAGGCGTTCGCGGTGAAGACGATGTACGCATCCTGGGTCAGCCCGAAGATCGCCGGAATGGAGTCCATCGCGAAGAGCAGGTCGGTGCTGCCGATCGCCAGCATCACCACCAGCATCGGGGTAATCAGCCGCCTGCCGTTCTCCGTCACGACGAGCTTGGTGCCGCGGTAGCCGTCGGTTGCGGGGAAGCGCTTCTCGACTGCCTTGAGCAGGCGGTTCTCCTCGAACTCCGCCTCCTCCTCGCCCTCCTCGGCTCGGGCCTCCTTGATCAGCTTCCAGGCGGTCCAGATCAGGAAGGCGCCGAAGATGAAGAAGACCCAGGAGAAGCTGGCGATGATCGCCGCACCGGCCGCGATGAAGACGGCCCGCAGCACCAGCGCTATCAGCACCCCGACCATCAGCACCCGCTGCTGGAAGACGCTGGGTACCGCGAACTTCGCCATGATCAGCACGAAGACGAAGAGGTTGTCGACGCTGAGCGACTTCTCGGTGATGTATCCCGCGAAGAACTGCCCGGCCGGGGTCGGACCGGAGTGCCACCACAGGTAGCCGCCGAAGGCGACGGCCAGCAGCACCCAGACGGTGGTCCAGATCCCCGCCTCCTTGAGCGAGACGTCGTGCGGCTTTCGGCCCCCGATGAAGAAGTCAGCGGCGATGAGCGCGATCAGCACCCCGATGGTGGTGGCCCACATGGCCACGGATACGTCCATGCACTCCCTCTGCTCGTACTGTCCGCCTGTCTGCGACAGTATGGCAAAGAAGAAGTAAAGGGATCATATGTTGAGTTAAAAACTGCTGGTCAGAGCAGTCCCATCGGAGAGCTGAAAGGTAGGTCAGAGGTAGGGCTGTATGGCCGGCAGCATGTCCTGGAAGGTACGCCCGGCGGCAGGCGCCCCGATCGCCGACATCTGCCAGCCGCCGCCCGCGTCCCGCTGGACCTTGGCCATCACCTGGCCGGTGTGCGCACCGCCGCCGCTCAGGCTGTAGCGGGCCAGCTCCTGCCCGTTGGTCTCGTCCACCAGGCGGCAGTGCGCGTTCTCCACCTCCTGGAAGGTCTGCCCGGTGTAGGAGTTGACCGTGAAGACGATCTGCTTGACGTTCTGCGGGACCTGCGAGAGGTCCACCAGGATCGACTCGTCGTCCTCTCCGCCGGCGCCACCGGTGAGGTTGTCGCCGGTGTGCCGCACCGAGCCGTCATTGCTGACCAGGTGCTGGAAGAAGACGACGTCCAGCAGCTGGTGCTCGCCGAACATCACCGCCGAGGCGTCCAGGTCGATCGCCCGCGCGCGGCGGCTGAACAGCCCCTTGCGCGGGGCCGCCTGCCAGCCCAGCCCCATCCGCACCAATGTCAGCTCACCTCCGCCGGCCTTCTTCAGGCTGACGCTCTGACCCTTGTTCAGACTCACCGACATGGTGGTCACCCTCCCCGTTCCTGACGCGTCTCCGCGGCGTTCAGCCGTCTCCCGGCAAACCTTACGCATTCCCCGGATACAGCGGACGACCCGCGTGCGCCATTCCCTTGCTAGGCCATTCCCGCCTCACGCATTTGGCGGAGTTCCTTCTTCAGCTCGTTGACCTCGTCGCGGAGCCTGGCCGCCACCTCGAACTGCAGTTCCGCGGCGGCGTTGTGCATACGCTCCGTCAGCTCGGCGATCAGGTCGGCCAGCTCGGCCGCGGGCAGGCCCTTGGCGTCGGCCGCGCCGCGCTTGCCCGCCGCGCCCAGCGCCGGGACCGGGGCCTTGGCGCCGCGGGCGCCCTTGACCCCGCCCGGCTGCCGGTAGCCGGTGCTGAGCAGCTCGCCGGTGTCGATGTCCTCACGGGCGATGGAGTCGAGGATGTCGCCGATCTTCTTGCGCAGCGGCTGCGGGTCGATGCCGTGCTCGGTGTTGTACGCGACCTGGATCGCCCGGCGGCGGTTGGTCTCGTCGATGGCCTTCTCCATCGCCGGGGTGATCCGGTCCGCGTACATGTGGACCTGCCCCGAGACGTTGCGGGCGGCGCGGCCGATGGTCTGGATCAGCGACGTCCCGGAGCGCAGGAAGCCCTCCTTGTCCGCGTCCAGGATCGCCACCAGGGAGACCTCGGGCAGGTCCAGGCCCTCGCGGAGCAGGTTGATGCCGACCAGGACGTCGTACTCGCCGGCGCGCAGCTCGCGCAGCAGCTCGACCCGGCGCAGCGTGTCGATGTCGCTGTGCAGGTACCGGACCCGGATGTCCAGGTCGAGCATGTAGTCGGTGAGATCCTCGGACATCTTCTTGGTGAGCGTGGTGACCAGGACGCGTTCGTCCTTCTCCACCCGGAGCCGGATCTCGTGGATCAGGTCGTCGATCTGGCCCTCGGTGGGCTTGATCACCACCTCCGGGTCGATCAGGCCGGTCGGGCGGATGATCTGGTCGACCTGGCCGTTGCCGCGGGACAGCTCGAACGGGCCGGGGGTGGCCGAGAGGTAGACCGTCTGGCCGATCCGCTCCAGGAACTCCTCCCACTTCAGCGGGCGGTTGTCCATCGCCGAGGGCAGCCGGAAGCCGTGCTCGACCAGGGCGCGCTTGCGCGAGGCGTCGCCCTCGTACATCGCGCCGATCTGCGGGACGGTCACATGGGACTCGTCGATGACCAGGAGGAAGTCCTCCGGGAAGTAGTCCATCAGGGTGTTCGGGGCGGTGCCGGAGTCACGGCCGTCGATGTGCCGGGAGTAGTTCTCGATGCCCGCGCAGCTGCCGATCTGACGCATCATCTCGATGTCGTAGGTGGTGCGCATCCGCAGCCGCTGCGCCTCCAGCAGCTTGCCCTGCTTGTCCATGGTGGCGAGGCTCTGCTCCAGCTCGGCCTCGATGCCGTTGATGGCGCGTTCCATCCGCTCCGGACCGGCGATGTAGTGCGAGGCCGGGAAGACGTAGAGCTGCTGGTCCTCGGTGATCACCTCGCCGGTGAGCGGGTGCAGCGTGGTCAGCGCCTCGATCTCGTCGCCGAACATCTCGATCCGGACCGCGAGCTCCTCGTACACCGGGAAGATCTCGATGGTGTCGCCGCGGACCCGGAAGGTGCCGCGGGTGAAGGCGACGTCGTTGCGGGTGTACTGGATGTCGACGAAACGGCGCAGCAGGGCGTCCCGGTCGATCTCGTCGCCGACCTTGAGCCGGACCATCCGGTCGACGTACTCCTGCGGGGTGCCGAGGCCGTAGATGCAGGACACCGAGGCGACCACGACGACGTCGCGCCTGGTCAGCAGCGAGTTGGTGGCGGAGTGGCGGAGCCGCTCGACCTCCTCGTTGATCGAGGAGTCCTTCTCGATGTAGGTGTCTGTCTGCGCGATGTACGCCTCGGGCTGGTAGTAGTCGTAGTACGAGACGAAGTACTCGACCGCGTTGTTGGGCAGCAGCTCGCGGAACTCGTTGGCGAGCTGTGCGGCCAGGGTCTTGTTCGGCGCCATCACCAGGGTGGGCCGCTGGAGCTTCTCGATCATCCACGCGGTGGTCGCCGACTTGCCGGTGCCGGTCGCACCGAGCAGGACCACGTCCTTCTCACCCGCACGGATGCGCTTTTCCAGGTCGGCGATGGCGGTGGGCTGGTCGCCGCTGGGCTGGTAGGGACTGACGACCTGGAAGGGCGCCACGGTTCGCTCAAGATCGGTGATGGGTCTCACGGAACCAACCGTACGACCTGCCACTGACAATCCGGTCGGTTCGGCCCGGACCGGGGGCCCGGAGCGGGGCCCGAACCGGGCCCGGAGCGGGTGAGCGGAGCCGGGTCAGCCGGTCTCCCGGGCGCTCGCGACGGGAGGGTCAGCCGGTCCCCCGGGCGCTGTCGCGGGCCAGGGCGACCAGGCGGGACACCGCGCGCAGGTACTTCTTGCGGTAGCCGCCGTTCAGCATCTCCTCGCTGAAGATCCGGTCGAACGGCAGCCCGGAGGCCACCACCGGCAGTTCCCGGTCGTACATCCGGTCGGCCAGCACCACCAGCCGCAGCGCCGTGCTCTGGTCCTGGACCGGGACCACGCCGGTCAGGCAGACCGTGCCGACGCCGTCCAGCAGCGCCCCGTACCGGCTCGGGTGGACCGCGGCGAGGTGCGCGAGCAGCTCCTCGAAGCCGTCCAGCGAGGCGGTCCCGCCGAGGCGGGCGGCGGTGGCCTCGACCACGGCGTCCGAGTACGGCGGCGGGGCCTCGGGCAGGCCGCGGTGACGGTAGTCCTGGCCGTCGATCCGGACGCTGCGGAAGCGCGCGGACAGCCCCTGTATCTCGCGCAGGAAGTCGGCGGCGGCGAAACGCCCCTCGCCGAGCTTGCCGGGCAGGGTGTTGGAGGTCGCGGCGAGCTTCACCCCGGCCTCGGCGAGACGGCTGAGCAGGGTGGAGACCAGCACGGTGTCGCCCGGGTCGTCCAGTTCGAACTCGTCGATGCAGAGCAGCCGGTGCCCGGACAGCGCCTCGACGGCCTGCCGGAAGCCGAGCGCGCCGACCAGGTTGGTCAGCTCGACGAAGGTGCCGAAGGCCTTGGGTCCGGGCGCGGCGTGCCAGAGCGAGGCCAGCAGGTGGGTCTTGCCGACGCCGTAGCCGCCGTCCAGGTAGACGCCGGCCGGACCGGCGGTGGACGCGGCCGGGGCGGCGGCGCGGCCGAACCAGCGCTTCCTCGGCTCCGCCGGGGCGGTCAGGCCCGCTGCGAAGGCCTCCAGCACCCGGACCGCCTCGGCCTGGCTGGGCTGGGCCGGGTCCGGGTCGTAGGTGCCGAAGCGGGCGTGCTGGAAGCGCGGCGGGGGCACCATCTCGGCGACCATCCGGTCGGCGGGCACCACCGGGCGGCGCGACGTCAGCGACACCGGGGCCGGGGTGGATCCGACGGTCGGCCCGGCCGTGGACCCGACGGCGGGCCCTGAGGCGGTCAGGGCGTCGTCGGGCCGGGCGTCGGACGGGGCGTCCGGGAGGACGGCGGGCAGGTCAGCAGCAGCAGGCACAGCTACCAAGGGTACGGTCCGGCTCGGCGTGGAACACTGCTGGATATGCGTCGACTGCTGCCCACAGCCCCGGATGTGACCGACCTCACCAGTCTGGAGGGCCTCGCCGAGGCGTACGCCTACCCGGACAGCGTCGCGGAGGGGAGGCCGTGGCTCCGCGCCAACATGGTCTCCAGCCTGGACGGCGCGGCCCGGCTGGACGGACTGTCCGAGGGACTGTCCAGCGAGGCCGACAAGCGGATCTTCGGGGTGCTGCGCGCGCTCGCCGACGTGGTGCTGGTCGGCGCGCAGACGGTACGCGCCGAGGGCTACCGCCCGGCCCGCGCCCGAGCCGAGTTCGCGGCGGCGCGGGCCGCCAGGGGACAGGCCCCGGCGGCGGCGATCGCGGTGGTGACCGGACGGCTCGACCTCGACCTCGACGCTCCGCTGTTCACCGAGCCGCTGGTGCCGACGCTGGTGATCACCAGCGCGAGCGCCCCGGCGGACGCGGTGAAGGCGGCCGGGCGGGTCGCCGACGTGGTGGTCGCCGGGGACGAGCGGGTCGATCCGGCGGCGATGGTCGCGGCCCTGGCCGGACACGGCTGGACCCGGCTGCTGACCGAGGGCGGCCCGCGGCTGCTGGGCCAGCTGACCGCGGCGGGTGTGCTGGACGAGCTGTGCCTCTCGCTGGCGCCGCTGCTGGCATCCGGCGACGCGCCGAGGATCAGCAACGGCCCGGCGGGGCAGGCGGAGCGGATGGAGCTTGTCTCGCTGCTTGAGGAGAAAGGTTTCCTCTTTGCGCGCTACGCCCGTAGCGTGAACCCCGCCGACTAGCGGAAGCAGATCGTCCGCGTAGCAGGTGTATTCCCACCCCAGCGGGCAGGATGGACAACCGGTGGGGACAGGGGAACCGGAACGAGAAGGGACGCACGTGTTCACGACCGTACTGCTGATCGAAAAGCCTCTCTCCGACGCCGACGTCGACCTGATCACCACGCTCCACGGCGAGGAGCCGGTCGCCTTCCACGTGCTGATGCAGCCGCGCGGCAAGCAGGACGAGTTCCTGCGCGCGGTCGACGACGTGGCCTTCGGCTACCTCGACCGGGCCGCGCACGAGCGGGACGAGCCGCAGGGCGCCGACGCGGTCAGCGCCGCCGCGGCGGGTCTGGACCACACCCTCCAGGGCCTGCGCAAGGCCGGGGCGACAGCAGAGGGGCGGGTGGTGGACGAGAACCCACTGGACGACCTCAGGACGCTGGTGCAGAACGTCGGGGCGGACGAGGTCATCGTGCTGGCCGCACCGCACTGGATCGAGGGCCTGTTCCACCGCGACTGGGCCTCGCAGGCCCGGCACAAGGTCGGCGTACCGGTACTGCAGCTGTTCGCCCAGCAGGACTGACGCGGGGGGCCGGGCACGGGCGTCGGCTCGGGAAGCTGGCGCGAGGGTCGGCTCGGGGACGGGTGCGGACGGCGTCGACTCGGGGACGGACACGGGCGGCGGCTCGGGGGCTGACCGGGCTGAGCTGCGGGTGCGCCCGGCGGATCGGAGTCGGCCCGGTCAACTGGCAGAATCGTGCCCGACCGCTCCGACCGCCCTGCAGCCGACCCCGGGAGAGCACCAGTGACGTCCCCCGCCCACGTCCCCGCCTCGATGAGCGTCCCGGCGAGCACCGCCGATCTCGCCGCACCGCACTTCATCGGGATCGGCGGCGCGGGAATGTCCGGCCTCGCCAAGATCCTCGCGGTGCGCGGGGCCAAGGTGTCCGGCAGCGATGCCAAGGAGTCCACCGTCGTGCTGGCGCTCAAGCAGCTCGGCGCGGAGGTCTTCGTCGGGCACGCCGCCGAGCACGTCCCGGCCGGGGCCAGCTGCATCGTGGTCTCCAGCGCCATCCGCGCGGACAACCCGGAGCTGGTCGCGGCGCAGCAGCGGGGCCTGCCGGTGATCCACCGCGCCGACGCGCTGGCCGCGCTGATGTCCGGCCACCGCGGGCTGGCCGTCGCCGGGACCCATGGCAAGACCACCACCACCAGCATGCTCGCGGTCAGTCTCACCGCACTGGGCCTCGACCCCTCCTTCGCCATCGGCGGCGACCTCAACGAGCCCGGCAGCAACGCCCACCACGGCACCGGCGAGATCTTCGTCGCCGAGGCGGACGAGAGCGACCGCAGCTTCCAGAAGTACTCCCCCGAGGTCGCCATCGTCCTCAACGTCGAGCTGGACCACCACGCCAACTACGGCTCCCTGGAAGAGATCTACGAGTCCTTCGAGGCGTTCGTGGCCCGGATCGTGCCCGGCGGCACGCTGGTCCTGGACGTGGACCACGCGGGCGCGGCCGAGCTGGCCGCACGGGTCGCCCGCGCGGGCGGGCGGGAGGACCTGCGGATCGTCGGAGTCGGCCAGTCCGAGGCGGCCGACCTGCGCATCCTCTCCATCACCGCCCGCGGGATGACCAGCGAGGTGGTGGTGCTCCACGAGGGCAAGGAGCTGGCCTTCACCGTCTCCGTGCCCGGTCGCCACTACGCCCACAACGCGGTCGCCGCGCTCGCCGCGGGGATCGCCCTGGGCGTGCCCGCCGACAAGCTGGCGTCCGCGCTCGGCAGCTACCAGGGCGTCCGGCGCCGGCTCCAGCTCAAGGGCGAGGCCCGCGGCGTCCAGGTGATCGACTCCTACGCGCACCACCCGACCGAGATCGCCGCCGACCTGGAGGCCATCAACGAGGCGTCGGGCGACGGACGGGTGCTGGTGGTGTTCCAGCCGCACCTGTTCAGCCGGACCCAGCAGCTCGGCGCCGAGATGGGCGAGGCGCTCTCGCGCGCCGACGCGGTCGTCGTCCTCGACATCTACCCGGCCCGCGAGGACCCGGTCCCCGGGATCACCAGCGCCCTGGTGATCGACGCCGCGCGCGCGCACGGCGCGGACGTCACCCCGGCCCACTCACTGGCGGACGTGCCGGACCTGGTCGCGGGAATCGCCAAGGAGGGGGACCTTGTTCTCACCATGGGCGCGGGCGACGTGACGTTCCTCGGCTCCGAGATCCTGGCCCGTCTGGCCTGAAAGGCAGGAACCACGATGACCTCCTACGAGATCGAGAAGACCGACGCCGAGTGGCGCGAGCAGCTCACCCCGCAGGAGTACGCGGTGCTGCGGCAGGCGGGCACCGAGCGCCCCGGAGTCGGCGAGTACACCGACACCAAGACCGAGGGCGTCTACTCCTGCCGCGCCTGCGGCAATGAGCTGTTCAGCTCGGAGACCAAGTTCGACAGCCACTGCGGCTGGCCGTCCTACTTCTCACCGCTGGCCGAGGACCGGGTCCAGTACATCGAGGACACCACGATGGGCATGCGCCGCGTCGAGGTCCGCTGCGCCAAGTGCGGCTCCCACCTCGGCCACGTCTTCGAGGGCGAGGGCTACGGGACTCCGACTGATCAGCGGTACTGCATCAACAGCATCTCGCTGAAGCTGCGCCCCGCCCAAGGCTGAGGCAGCAGGAAGCCCTCGGAGGAGATCTCTCCGAGGGCTCTGTCGTCCTCCGGCCCTGAGGGCGGCCGGTGGGAGCTTCCTTCAGGGCAGTCCGGCAGGGGTGCTCCGGCCGTCACCACGCCCTCAGCACGGGAACATCGGTACTCACCGCGTGCTCCGCCTCCACGTGCCGGCGCTGGAACACCCGGACGTCGGTGAGGCGCGAGCGGTCACCGCTGAGGAGCGCGGCACGGGCCTGCTCGCAGAGGCGACGGCACTCCGTGCAATCGTCGATGTCGGCCGTCATGGACGTTTCCCGCCGGTTGATGCCCGTCGCTGCCGAGTCCGCGTCGCTGAACGAGGCCCACCCGCGCGGATTCCCATGGTCATCGTGAACAGGCGAGCCATCGGCGAGCTCTACCCGCCACATCTGCGCGCCCCTGTCGAAGATGACGTGTGCGCCTGCTGACACTGCCGTACCCCGCCACCCGAACATGCGTCACCCTCCGTCCATGGCCCTCACCACCTGCGAGGTTCAGCATGGCTTGATCGTGACCCACCTATTGGGACGCAAGGTCGCACTACGGGGGGCAGTTGGACCTTCTCCGCCCTAGGATCGAAGAAGGCTCAAACGTCCCAGGGGGAAGCCTTGAATACCTCTCTTCGTACTGCTACGGACGTCGCGCACATGTCTCCGCGTCAATTGGCTAGTCGTATTGGAGTGACCAGTAAAACCGTTGAGCGCTGGTTGGCTGACGGGGAACGTGTGCCACATGCTAGGAACCGCGACGACGCCTGTAGGGCGTTAGGGGTGGACGAAGAGATGATCTGGCCGCAGGTGGTCCGGGACAAGCTGAAGACAGGGCACGATCGCGAGCTGATGCACGCGTACCCGTACCGCTCTGCTTGCCCGTCGACGGTGTGGGGGAAGCTCGTAGCAGGCGCGTCGGACGATCTGCTCTTCGCTGGATACACGAACTACTTCCTGTGGCTGGAGCAACCCAACTTCGCCGCCACGCTGCGGAAGAAGGCCGCCGCGGGATGCCGGGTCCGCTTCCTGCTCGGCAACCCTGACGGGGAGGTCACCCGTCAGCGCGAGGCGATCGAGGACACCGCCCTGAGCGTGTCCACACGGATCCGCATCACCCTGGAGGCTCTCGCGGGGCTCGGCGAGCTTGACGGCCTCTCAGTTCGGTTCAGTGCCCCGCTCGACGCCATCAACCACGTGAGCCTGTCGGTCTTCCGCTTCGATGACCAGGCCCTCGTCACGCCTCATCTGGCTCGCCTGGTCGGCCACGACTCCCCGCTGATGCACCTCCGCCGCCACGAGGCCGACGGCATGTTCGACCGCTTCGCCGAGCACGCCGAGGAGCTTTGGTCGCGCGGGACACCTGCGTCGTAGCGGCCCCCGTTAACGACGAAAGAGCGTCTGCTGCTGACTGCTGAGCTTGCTCCGGTTTGACGGACAGGTTGTGCCTGTCCGTCAGGCTGCGATAGCGGAAACGTAGTCGACTTGCGATTCCCCTGCCGCAGCCGGACCGTTCCTCGCGTTCGCCGCTAGTCAGACCGTCGCGCTCGCAGTCTCGGGGAGCAGACAGCTGCCCCGCGAAGGAACCACGGCTGGGCGAGGACCATCCCTGCGTGCGCGGGGAGCAGATCGGGCGCAGCAGCCGGGCCGCGTCCAGGACGGGACCATCCCTGCGTGCGCGGGGAGCAGATCGGGCGCAGCAGCCGGGCCGCGTCCAGGACGGGACCATCCCTGCGTGCGCGGGGAGCAGCCTTTGAGGGTGTCGAAGGACACGCGCTCGTGGGGACCATCCCTGCGTGCGCGGGGAGCAGGTATTTGACTCTCCCTCACTCCCGTGCGTTTAGGGACCATCCCTGCGTGCGCGGGGAGCAGTGACCAGCGCAAACGTCGGGCCGTCAGGCCACGGGGCCATCCCTGCGTGCGCGGGGAGCAGCGCGCTGATCGGAAGAATCTTGGGCCCTTCCCGGGACCATCCCTGCGTGCGCGGGGAGCAGTCCATGCAGGGCTGGTCCAGACAGCTGGGGTCGGGACCATCCCTGCGTGCGCGGGGAGCAGCTCGGCATCCCCGCCGGGCAGGGCCAGGTCTCGGGACCATCCCTGCGTGCGCGGGGAGCAGTGCCCGGCTTCGCGCACGGCGCGCATCAGGAAGGGACCATCCCTGCGTGCGCGGGGAGCAGAACGAGGACTGAACACGCCCCGCCGGGCGGCGGGGACCATCCCTGCGTGCGCGGGGAGCAGGGTCCTCCGGGGCGGCGGGCGCCAAGGGCGTGGGGACCATCCCTGCGTGCGCGGGGAGCAGTAGGCGCTGCATCCCGTTCCCACGTTCGTCTAGGGACCATCCCTGCGTGCGCGGGGAGCAGGGCTTCGGCCGGGGACACGGCCGGTTAGGCCCGGGACCATCCCTGCGTGCGCGGGGAGCAGGGCTTCGGCCGGGGACACGGCCGGTTAGGCCCGGGACCATCCCTGCGTGCGCGGGGAGCAGTGGCGGCCGTCGGCACTGGTCAGACGGCGGTTGGGACCATCCCTGCGTGCGCGGGGAGCAGTACATGGTCCTGGACTCCGGCTCATCGGCCGCGGGACCATCCCTGCGTGCGCGGGGAGCAGATCTGATCTTGCAGGATCATCACCGCGGTGGTGGGACCATCCCTGCGTGCGCGGGGAGCAGTGGCGGACTCCACATCTCCGAGACAGACCGTTGGGACCATCCCTGCGTGCGCGGGGAGCAGCTGAAGCTGAGCACCTTCTTAGCCGTGGGCATGGGACCATCCCTGCGTGCGCGGGGAGCAGTAGGCCCGGCAGCGGCAGGTGCCGGGGAACTTGGGACCATCCCTGCGTGCGCGGGGAGCAGGCAGGCACAGCGGAGATCAGGTCCCCGCAGCGGGGACCATCCCTGCGTGCGCGGGGAGCAGGCAAGTTCTGACGCCACGGCGAAGTTCCGGGAGGGACCATCCCTGCGTGCGCGGGGAGCAGAACTGGACGATCGCGCCCAGGGGGTGGGGCATGGGACCATCCCTGCGTGCGCGGGGAGCAGCGGCCGTCTCCGGCCGAACGGCCGGGACCTCTGGGACCATCCCTGCGTGCGCGGGGAGCAGACTGCTTGAGGTGCGACTTTAGCTGGGGGGAGGGGCGGAATTGAGTACTTGTTGGGAATTGGATAGTTCATGGCAGATCGGTGGAAGCAACTCAAATCACCCGCGTCAGTGGCCGAAGCGGCGGCGTTTTGAGGCGGTGCTCCAGCCGGGGGTTGGGGGCTTGGCTGACACGGTCGGGCGGTCCTTGGGGCGGCGGATGAGGGTGAGGCCCTCGATGTCGACGGGGTGCCAGGAGTGGTCGTGGGTTCGGAAGGTGAAGCCCTGCTCGGTGTTCGTGGTGTGGGCGAGGAGCGCGCGTCCCTGGTCCGCGTAGGCGTGGACCTCGGACCAGAGGGCGTCGCGGATGCGGGCCGACGGGTTGCCGATGAAGACGCCGGGTGAGATCTCCAGGAGCCAGCGGGTGAGGAATCCGCGCAGGCCGGCCGGGCAGTTGGTGAGCACGATGACTGTCACCAGGTCTCCTCGTAGCCGTAGTTGACCCCTGACGCCACCTGGGTGTCGCGGTCGGACTGGAGGGTGACCCGGTCCTGAGTCAGATCCAGATCCCGGTCTCGGTCGTCGCCCGCCGCGGGCTCGGCGGGGCCGTCGGAGCCGGCGCGGCCGTCGGGGTGGAGCAGGTCCTTGACGTCGCCGACGATGCGCTTGAGGAGGTCGAGTTCGTGGATGCGGTCGCGCAGCGCCCGGCGGGTCCGCGCACCCACGTCGTCCGGCGACTCCGCGGCGACGTCGAAGGCGACCGGGATGCCGATCTCGGTCTTGTACAGGTCGGCGATGTCGAGGACGAAGGACAACTCGTGGCCGGAGTGCACGAATCCGAGCGCCGGGGAGCAGCCGAGGGCGACGACGACGGCGTGTGCGACGCCGTACATCGCCTGGGCCGCCGCGGTGACGGCCTGGTTGGGAGCGTCGCCGGAGGCGAAGTCGCCGGGCGTGTACCTGCGGCCCTTCCACGGCACGCCGGTGCGCTGGGATTCGGCGCGGTAGCAGAGCTTGACCCGGCTGCCTTCCCGGCCGAGGAGCTCCTGCCGGGTGAGGCCAGCCGGGTCCTCGTCCGGGAAGCGGAGCCGGTACATCGCGCGGGCCACGTCGAGCCGGGTGCGGCGGTTCGCCCAGCAGACGGCCTGGGCCTCGACCAGGGCGGACGAACGGGCGAGCGAACGCCCGGCGGCGTAGTAGCGCACCCCGTGCTCGCCGACCCACACCACTCCCGCCCCGGTCTCGCCGAGGATGCTCATCGCCTGGTGGGTGATGCGTGTACCCGGCCCGAGCAGCAGGGTGCCGATGGTCGCGGACGGGATGTGGGTGGTGCCCTCGGCGTCCTCCGCGGTGATGGCGTTGGCGTCGCGGTGGACCGTGCAGCGCTCCAGGTAGACGAAGGAGAGCCGGTCCTCGACCCTGGTGAGTTCACGTGGGCCGCTGACCGGCCTTTGACTGACCGTCATCCGGTTCTATCCGACCGGTGCGAGGGTCATCAGCCCGCAGCCGTACGCCTTGGCCTTGCCGAGGCCGCCGGTCAGGACGCGGCGCAGGGCGTCGGGGTCGGTGACCTCCAAGCGCCCGTCGTAGGTGACGGTTTTGATTGTGACCCTGCCCTTCGCGCCCTGCTTGCCGAAGTCCATGCCGCACTGGTCCCGGACCACGACCTGGTGCTCGTCGCGGTGCTCGGTGTGCCGGCGCTCCTCGGGCTTCGTCAGGATCCTGAAGCCGCACGGCTCCTGACGCTCCAGCAGCCACCGCACCTGGTGCCGGGCGTTGAGGTGCGCGGTGCGCTTGGTCGGGGCCCCGTCGGCATTGCGGACCGAGTGGACCGGGTTCGCGGTGAGCCGGAAGTTCCAGGTACCGCCCTTGTCGAGGCCTTCGAGGAACGGGGCGTAGCGGTACGTCTGCCAGCCGGCCGTCCCTGAGGCAGCCGCCGCGGGCCAGCCGGCCTGCTCGACCAGGTGGGTCAGATCCGGCTGGGACGGGCCAACCAGGAAGAGCAGGACCTCCGCAGAGGCATTGCGGTCGACTCGCCACAGCACTCGGGGCCCCGCCGTCGCCGGTACGGGCGCTGCCGTCGGCAGGAGCTCGGGGTACGAGGACATCACGGCCGCGTGCATGCTCTGCGGCGAGGACAGCAACCGGCGCGCACCGGTCCGGGCGGTGTTGAGGCGGAAGCGGGTCAGGTACATCGGACGACGCCTTCCAGGTGTTCCAGATGGCTGATCGGGTCGTGCGCGGGCGCTGCCCCGCGGGGGTCGGGGATGCGGGTGTGCGCAGCGGCGGCGCAGGGGTTCGGGACGGTGACCAGCGAGGTGAGCACGGTGCGCAGGGCGAACCTGCGCTGCCGGGGGTCGAAGCTGAGCGGCTGGTCCCGGATCGTGTCGCCGAGGACAGCGGACTCGGGCCTGGGCTCGGACGCGGAGCTGGGCCCGGACCGGGCCCCCGCTCCGGACCACCCATCGGCCGTACCGGCCTCGGCCAGTACTGACAGTTCCACGGTGCTCTCCGCACGCCGCCGTTGCTGGTACCACTCGGCGGCCCGCCAGGGCTCCGCCGCCAGGACGTCGCCGAGCGCGGCGTCCTCGTGGACGGCGAGTTCGACCGGACGTGACGGAGGGCAGGAGCGCCGTCCGAGGTAGGGCAGGTATGCCGGGTTCGCCACCGCCCGGTGCAGCTCGTCGATGAGCGTGGCCCCGCCCTCGACCGCCGCCACGAACACCGCGTCGGCCAGGTAGAACCGTTCGGACAGCGGCATCGACGCTCCGGTGACCGCATGGTGCGCGGTCTGGAAGTCGCGGAGCCGGGTGCCGGGCTGGTCGATCCGCACACCGAACCTCAGCGCGGCCAGCTCGGAGAGGTCCGCGTCACGCGGCAGGCCCTTGGCCGCGGCGAGCAGGCCGACGACACCGCTCTTGGTCGGCGCATTCTCGGTGGTGCGCCGGGCGAAGCGCGCCGAGGCACCCCAGGACTGGAGCGGTCCGGCCAACTGCAGCGTAAGGACACTGCTCATCCGCGCCGCTCCAGGCGGGCCGAGACCGCCGCACCGGCCGTCTCCACGAGCTGCCGGAGGCTGGGCACCTCGCTGCCGAGCGCCGAGTCCTTCTCGGTGAGCGGGCCCAGGCGCAGCACCCAGGTCTCGGTGGCCTCGTCGCCGTAGGCCCGCTCGACCCGGGGGATGTAGTCGGCGAGACGGGCCCAGGCCGGCTCCAGGTGGCCGCCGAACTCGTCGGCGACCACCGGCTTCTCGAAGGCGGAGACGAAACTGACGGGGCGGCTGGAGCGGAGCTTGACGACCACGGCGTCCGGCAGGGTGTGGTTGCCGAAGGTGTTGATCTTCCCGGTGGGCAGCGAGGAGACGAAGCCGTCCAGGAACGCTTCGACGGCTCGGCGCACCGGCGTGGCCGGGGACTCGTCCTCGTCCAAGCCCTTGCCGAGGTTGCGTGCCAGCAGGTCGACATCGAGCGCGGCGTAGCGGTAGAGCGTGGCGGAGTTGAAGTCGACCGCGCCGATCATCCCGGCGCCGGGCTCGGCCTGGGAGTTGCGGTCGTCGACGGCGGTGAAGTAGTCCGACTCGTTCTCCACCCGGTGGACGCTCAACGCGTGCGCGACCTGGGCCGCTGCGTCCACGTTGATGTCGGCGGAGTCGGCGACCATGCGCCCGAAGAGGGCGATGTCGACGGAGTGCCGGGTGTCGGCGATCAGTTTGGCTCGGGCCTTGTTGTCCTTGTCCTTGCAGAAGGCCTTGATGTCAGGAGCACCCTCGACGCCGAGTCGGGCCAGGCCGTCGAACTGGCGGGAACTGAGAAACATCAGATAGGAGGACTCGGGCGCGGGCTCCGCGGTCCCGTTCTTCTTGGCCGCGTCCACCTTCCGCTTGGGCGGCTCGATCTTCGAACCGGTGGCCGTGTACAGCACCTCGGCGGCGACGGCCCACGCCTCCGCACCCTGGATGGACCCGTCCAGCTCGGTGATCCGCTCGGCGAGCAGTTCGGCGACCCGCTTGGTCCGCACACCCAGTTCGCTCGGGTCGAGCAGGCCGTCGAAGTAGCGTCGGGTCGCCCGCTTCCACGCCTGGCTGGAGACCCGCGCCCGGGTGACCCCGCCGTAGACGGCGGATTTGGGCGCACCCGTGTCGTCCCGGTTCAGATTGCTCGGCGGGACGTTCTGCAGGACGTGCACGTCGAGGATGAGGCGGTCGGTCACGGCGTGTCCTTCGGGTCGGTCTCAGGGGTGGTCCGGGCGACCGGATCGGGGTCGGAATCGGCGGTGGGGTCGGCGGCTGCGGCGGGGTCGGCGGTCGCGGCGGGGTCGGCGGCCGTCTTCGGGCGGTGGGCGTGGAAGGAGCGGCCCCACGAGCGCCGCACCTCGTCCGGACCGCCGCGCAACTGCCAGCGGTAGAGCTGGTCGGCGAGCAGGGCGTAGTCGAGGCTGATCTCCTCAACGCGCAGCAGCGTGGTGATCTCCCGCAGCTTGACGGCGAGGGCGGCCAGGGTGGGGGCGGCACCGGCCCGGACGAAGCGCTTGCGGATCGGTTCCAGGATCTCGCCGGGTGGCATCAACCGGCGTACTGCGGTGCCGAGTTCGTCACCGCCGGGACGGTGCATGCCGGTGCTGCGCGACTGCTGGTGCAGCGCCCACAGCGCCATCGCCGCGTAGACGGCGTTCTCCGCCTCTTCCTGACGTAGCGTCATATCGGTGTAGAGGGTTTGCAGGTCGATGAGGCCCCAGAGGTCCGCGATCCCGGCGGCGTCCTTGCCCGCACCGCGCCGCAGGCGGGCGAGAGCCGCGACGGCGTCGGGGCGGTCCCTGAGGTAGCCGGACTGCAGCCGCTTGACCTCGGCTCCGACGACAGTGCCGACCGTACCCAGCGGGGCCGTCGGGGTACGGACCCGAGTCGGGGTCGGGGGCTGGGTCTGTGCCGGGGTCTGGGATCGGAGTTGGGGTTCGGTGGTCATGCGGGCACCTTCGGAAGGTCGGGAGCGGAGTCCGCGTCGACGCCGGGACCAGGACCGGGAACGGCAGCCGGGTCGCTGTCGTAGGCCCGGGGCAGCTTCTTCTTCAGCCGGGACCGGAACCACAGGTCGGCCGAGGCCGTGTTGAGCCACACCGACC
Organism: Streptacidiphilus cavernicola; assembly: GCF_042510955.1. NCBI lineage: Bacteria > Bacillati > Actinomycetota > Actinomycetes > Kitasatosporales > Streptomycetaceae > Streptacidiphilus > Streptacidiphilus cavernicola. The sequence continues at coordinate 81,920 of NZ_JBHFAB010000030.1, read as the reverse complement.
CCTTGGCGTCGGTGAGCACCCTGCCCTCCCAGGCCGCGTCCCCCGCCCGCGCGACGAGTTCACTGCCGAGGCGGCTGACCTCCCTGCGCACGATGCACTGCCAGGCGGTGCGCAGCTGCTGGGGGTCGTCGCCTTCGCGGATCGCACCCAGCCAGATCCGGAACAGGCCGTCGAGGACACCGAACCCGGCGTCGCGCGCAGTATTCCGACCGGACTCGGACTCACCACCCGACGCCCGCTCCAGGTCGGTGGCGAGGTCGCCCAGCACAGTGACGGCGGACTCGGCGTCAGCCACCGCGTCGACGGCAGCCCAGCCGAGCGCCCGGCCGCTCTCACCGAGCAGGACCACGGCCATGGCCACCGCGTCCTCGGTGATCTCGTCGATCACGGACTGCTGGGTCCCGTAGACGGCGCCGTAGGTGCGGACCCGGATCAGCATTCCCCTGGGCAGCACCCCTTCGGTGCTCAACCGCGCCAGCCATTCGACCACGCCGGGACACAGCGTCTTCGGCGGGTCGCCCCCCGCCCCCGCGTCCTGCCCACGCGGTGCGATCAGGGCCGCGAGGCCACGCCAGGCGGCGCGGGCCGGATCGTGCTCGCGCGGCATGTAGACCAGCGGGCGGGAGAGCTTCTTCTCCTGCGCCTGGCTGCGCCGCCACCCGGTCATCGGCTCCACGTGCTGCTTGTCCTGCTGGGCGAGCGGATCGCCGTAGCTGAGCACGACGCCGTACACGCCGGTGTCGTCGGAGACCAGTCGCAGTCGCCGGGACTGCCAGGTGTAGAGGTCACGGACGCCGCCGGGCCGGGAAACCAGGTCGTCGTCAGCGGCGGCGCCGGGCCCGCAGGGCGGTCTGCGCCAGGCCGGACGGTCACCGGCGCCGGACGCGCCGGCGGCGACACCTGCGGCAGGCCCCGCGGCCCCGGTCCGGCTGTCGGCGGCGATGAGGTTGAGGAGCAGCGTCTCGCGCAGCGTCCGGCCCTCGGCCAGGACGCCACCGAGGTTCCCGGCCCAGGCGACCCCCTGCGGATACGCCTTGCCGTTCTTGGCCCGGGGGTCCCCGACCACGCCTGTCTTGATCCCGGAGGTGTCGTACGCGTGTGCGTGCACGACCCAGCGCGCGGCCTCCGCGAAGGTGATCCGGTCGGCCCCCGGGAAGCGGGTGGTGAAGAACGGATCCCCGTTGGGCACGTCGGCGATGATCCGGTTCAGCGAGAAGACCTCGTCGTTCGACGTGCGCAACCCGGCGGTCTGGAAGAACGGTGTTCTCGGGTGCAGCAGGTCGAATCCGGCCCGGTGCCGGTCGAGGTATTCCGGGACGCTCGCGAACGCGGTGCCCCCCGCCGCCCAGAGGTCGGCCCAGGCGTCCAGGTCCGACGGGCCGTCCAGGGCGTCGTGGGCGATCGCGAGCAGTAGGCGGACCAGGGCGAAGTCCTGGGTGGGGACGTCCCCGGCCAGCCGTCGGATCTCCTCGGCTCGCGCGAACACCTCGCGCAGGGACAGCAACGCCTCAGCGCCGTCGGCCAGGAGCACCGGCAGCCAGGGCTGCTCGGTGAGGTCGAACGACCGGGTTTCGTCGGATGGTCGGGCTGTCTGATCAATCGTCACGTCTCACCTCAAGCCCCTGGGTGTGGTGGTAGCTGAGCACGAAGCCTGCCAGGTGGGTCTGACAATCGGGTTGAACAGGGAGAATAAGCTCTCCAGCAAGCCAGTGGCTCTCTTTGGACTGCCAAGCCGGGACACAGAACTGCTCCAGCTCGGCGATCACTTGATCGATCACGCCCGGGTGCGACAGTTGCAGCGGCAACCGCAGTCCGCAGGCGGCTGCGGCCTTCGCCGCCGCGGACGTCGGGACGGCGTCCTCGGGCAGGGGCAGCCCGGCGCGGCCCTGCCCGATCCAGTCGACGGTCGTCAGCGTCCCGTCGGCCTGCCGCTGCACGACGATGACCTCCAGGCTCTCCTGGCTGTCACGGACCTGCGCCCGCCCGGCCCTGGTGTCGTCCGCGTCACCGGTGCCGCCCGCCAGCCAACCGACCAACGACCGCCCGGCGACGGCGACTTCCCCGATCCGGAAGGTCGCGGCGCGGCGTTCCTTGTCGGCCCGGATCCGCTGCTGCGCGTCCCTTGCCTCGTCCATCGCCCCGGCCCAGGCCGACGGTCCGACGTCGCCGGAGCCGTACGCCTGCTGGACCAGGGGGCTGATGTCCTCCGGCAGCCTGAGCGGTTTCGCGGTCGTGCCGGACGGGTGGATTCCCAGGTGGGGAAGCAGGACGGCGAGGGAGCGCAGGAGGGAGTGGCGCCCGTAGACGATCTCCGATCCACGGACCGGCGCCGGCGGATCGACCGTCCAGTCGGCCCCGGTCACCAGGCAGCGCGGGACGCCCAACCGCTCGGGCCGACGGTCACGCGCATGCCGGTGCAGGCGCCCCATCCGCTGCAGCAGCAGGTCGATCGGCGCGAGGTCGGTGACCAGGAGGTCGAAGTCCACGTCGAGCGACTGCTCGGCCACCTGGCTGGCGACGACGATGTGGCGCGGGGGGCGTCGCGCCGCCGAGTCCTCCTGCGGCGAGGCCTGCGTCGGTGACGTCTGCGTCACTGACGTCTGCGTCGCTGGGGTCTCCATCGCTGAGGCCTCCGTCGCTGAGGCCTCTGCCGCTGGCGGTGGGGCCTTCGCCGACGTGTCCGCCGACGCCGACTCGTGCGGCGGCCCGAAGCGCCTCAGTAGTTCGGCGTCGTTGGCGGCCCGGTCCAGGTCGATGAACCGGGCGTGCGCGACGGTGACCGGGGTGCCCTCCCCGAAGTGGTCGCGCAGTGCCTGCGCCGTCTCCAGCACCCGGTTCACCGTGTTCCGCACGATCAGGACGCAGCCGCCATCGGTGAGTTCGTGCTGCAGTCGATCAGCGAGGATGTCGAGGTCGTCCGGCAGCGCTTCGACCCGGATGGTGCTGCCGCGCCCGGAGGCCTCCGGGGATTCCTGCGACGGCGGGTGGCCGCCTGGACCTGGGGCCACCGCGGTGAGCAGCGGGTAGCCGTCGGCCAGCGCCAGCGCCGCGTACGCCTCCGCATCAGGGGACACCCCCGCGTACGCTGCTGCCAACTCCCGCCGCCGGGCGGCGGGGAGCGTCGCCGACAGCACCACGACCGGAACCCGGTAGGCACCGAGCCAGGACAGGACCCGGTCCAGGTAGGAATTCATGTAGGTGTCGTAGGCATGGGCCTCGTCGATGACGACGACCTTGCCGGCCAGAGCGAGATGACGCAGCGCCAGATGACGACTCTTCAGACCGGCGAACAGCAGTTGGTCGATCGTCCCGACCACGAAGGACGACAGCATCCCCTTCTTGCGTCCGTTCAGCCACTGATGGGCCACCAACTCGGCCGGAGCCGCTCGCGTCGCGGCGCCGGGTGCCGGAAACGGGTCATCACCGTCCGGACCGTCCAGGTCGACTGCGGCGATCTGCTGCTGGGAGTGAGTTTTGAGTTCGGCGAAGTCCTGGTTCAGGGCGGCCTTGGAGTGCGCCAGCAGAACCGACAGCCGTCGGCCCTCCTGGGAGGGGAGGTGGTCGAGCCAGTCCAGCAGACGGGGGAACATCGCGTTGCCGGTGGCCATGGTCGGCAGGGCCAGGAACACCCCTCCGGCCCCGCTGCGGGCGGCGAACACCTCGGCCACGGCGAGGGCTGCCTCGGTCTTCCCCTCCCCCATCGGCGCCTCGACGATCAGCAGACCGGGCTCGGGCATCTCCCGCGCGATCCGCAGGGCCGCCTCCTGCACCGGCCGAGGGGTGGCACCGGGCGGCAGGTCGAACCGGGCGGCGAACAGCTCGGTGGCGGTCGACTTCGGCTCCTCGGGGCTCCAGGGCTCGGGCAGCCCCAGCCCACGCCACGCGGCAGCGACCCGTTCGGCGCTGCGGGCTTCGGGACCGCGGGCATCGGCTGCCCCGCCGCTCCGGGTGTCCTCGTCGGCTGCGGCAGTTGCCGCTGCGTAGGGGAACAAGTCCGTGTTACTGGCGATCCAGTCGGCGACGATGACCAGCGCGGACAGCAGCACCTGCACTGTCTGCGGCAGCTTCACCCGCTGCCAGTCGGCGAGCCGGTCGGCTGCGCCCGAGACGTCGGCGCCGGCACAGGCATTCAGCAGTTCCTCCTGCACCTGACGCCAGATGGTCTCGCTGGGCCCTGGAGTACGGAGCAGTTCCGGGTGCGAGTCGAGGGTGTGCACCTGCAGGTTGTCCGGGGGCGTGCCATGGTGACCGCCGATCACGACCGCGAACTGGCCTGTCGCCCGTACCGGCCAGTTATGCCGCTCCTCCAGCCACTCCTGTAAAAGGAGTTGCCCGGCCAACCCGTGCGGAGCCAGGCGCCGATCCGGGCCCATCTGCTGCCGATACGGCATGGCCAGGCCCGCGCCACGCATCTGGTCGGCGAGAGCGTCCACCTGGCAGGCGAAGGCCGGCGTGGCCTTCCCGATGTCGTGAACTGCCGCGAGCCACACGGCGAGTGTCCGTCCGTCCGACTCCCCTGCGGGCAGCGGCTCAGCCACGAGGCGGCGTACGTGTGCGGGGAGCCACCGGTCCCACAGCAGACCGGCCACGGCGGCGCTGTCCGTCATGTGCCGCCACAGCGGCAGCCAGCCTTCGGTATCCGCATCATGCTTCGCCCACGCCTGCCGAGCAGTCGAAGACAGACTGCTTGGCATGCCGCTCACCTATCCCCCTCACAACTCGGCCCGATAGCACCCGTATCAAGCAAACGGGACACGACGGCAATATAGGACCGCGGCGGACTCGCACGTCAGGCAATCAGGCAAAGAGTGGGAAGTATTTGATACGGCAGACGGGGAATGTCTCCATGTGCTAGGCGCACAGGACTTCCTGGTGGGGTCTCTCCGTCCATAGGGGCAACGGGCGGGGAGGAGAAGGGCGCTCTGGTTCCGGCCTCGCATGATGGACCAACCTGCGTGCGCGGGGAACAGGCCGGCGAGAACAAGGGCCAGTGCTCGTACTCGGGACCATCCCCGCGTGCGCGGGGAGCAGAGGAACACCGTGGCCTCGGGCTCGGTGTTGAAGGGACCATCCCCGCGTGCGCGGGGAGCAGGGGTCGTCGTGGACCCGTCCGCGGCCTCCTTCGGGACCATCCCCGCGTGCGCGGGGAGCAGCCGAGGACGCCCTGTGCCAGGTTGCTGCCGGCGGGACCATCCCCGCGTGCGCGGGGAGCAGCCGTCGAGCCAACTGACCACACCCTGAGGGCGGGGACCATCCCCGCGTGCGCGGGGAGCAGCCGGTCGGTGTCCACGACGTGCCCACCATGCAGGGACCATCCCCGCGTGCGCGGGGAGCAGTACTCCGGCAGCGCCCGGGTGCGGGTGAGCGCGGGACCATCCCCGCGTGCGCGGGGAGCAGTCCTGACCGGCGTAGATCAGGTTCTGTCCCTGCGGACCATCCCCGCGTGCGCGGGGAGCAGCCGACCGTGGACGCCGCCTTGCCCCCGCTCGCGGGACCATCCCCGCGTGCGCGGGGAGCAGCTCTCGACCCGCTTTTCGAGCTTGGCGACCATGGGACCATCCCCGCGTGCGCGGGGAGCAGGATGCTCGCTGCCGCGCGGGGCGAGTGGGGGCGGGACCATCCCCGCGTGCGCGGGGAGCAGAGGGAGATTGTCCAGAACTCGCAGCAGTCATGGGGACCATCCCCGCGTGCGCGGGGAGCAGCGCACGCTGGAGCAGGCGGAGGGGTAGGACCCGGGACCATCCCCGCGTGCGCGGGGAGCAGTGAACCGGCCGGGCCCAGGGCGTTGATGGGGTGGGACCATCCCCGCGTGCGCGGGGAGCAGAAGGGCCACCCAGTCGGTGGCGTACCCCTCGCGGGACCATCCCCGCGTGCGCGGGGAGCAGCCGTTTCGCCCATTTGGCCGCACGGATTGCACGGGACCATCCCCGCGTGCGCGGGGAGCAGGCGGTCACCACCGGGATCACCGCGCTGTCGACGGGACCATCCCCGCGTGCGCGGGGAGCAGACCCAGCTACGAGCCGTTCCCGGGCGGCAGCTGGGACCATCCCCGCGTGCGCGGGGAGCAGGCCACGATCCGGTTGTCCCAGATCGTCAGGGCGGGACCATCCCCGCGTGCGCGGGGAGCAGGTCCCGAATGCCGTGGAAGCCGACCATGCGGTGGGACCATCCCCGCGTGCGCGGGGAGCAGGCATCCTTGGAGAACCGCTCGAACAGCGAGTCGGGACCATCCCCGCGTGCGCGGGGAGCAGGCGCTGTCGCGTCGGGCCGGCGGATCGTGGGGGGGACCATCCCCGCGTGCGCGGGGAGCAGCGCATCGCCGCCACGCTGGCGAAGTTCGCGGTGGGACCATCCCCGCGTGCGCGGGGAGCAGTCAAAGAGCGAGATTCAGAGGCAGATGGACGAGGGACCATCCCCGCGTGCGCGGGGAGCAGTCCTTCCTGATCGCCTTCGAGGTCCCCAACCTGGGACCATCCCCGCGTGCGCGGGGAGCAGGCTGGTTGAGCTGGGGCTTTAGTTGGTGGCGGTGGGGAAATCGAGTACTTCCGCAGGATCCGACATTTCGTCATAGTCCATGGCAAGAAGATAGCTGAGGTCGCCATCGTGCCAGGAACCGTGGCGGTGGATGTTGGCTTTGGCGGTCGGTGGAGCGGGAGGGTGAGCGCTCCGGGGTGGCAGGGGTGGGGTGGGGAGCAGGGGTAGGGGGCGGGGCGGATGCAGGTGGGGCCGGAGCGGGCGGTGGCGGACGGCCCGGGGGGCGCGGGGTCGCGGGGTTGCTGCCGCCCTGCCGGTTACGGCACGCGGGGGAGGTGGATGCCGAGTTCGTGGTGGAGGGCGGAGCGGGCGGCCAGGTAGCCGGGCATGGCGTGGACTCCGGGGCCCGGAGGGGTGGAGGCGGAGCAGAGGTAGGTGCCGGGGAGCGGGGTGCGGTAGGGGTCCCAGCGCGGGGCCGGGCGGAGGACGGACTGACGGAGGGTCATCGCGCCCGCGCTGATGTCGCCGCCGGTGTAGTTGGGGTTGTAGCGCTCCAACTCCTTTGCCGGTAGCGAGCGCTGGGCCACGATGGTGTCGCGGAAGCCGGGGGCGTGCTGCTCGATCCGGGCGATGATCGCCTCGGCGGCGTCGTCCGGGCTGGCGTGCGGGACGTGGGCGTAGGCCCACAGCGGGTAGGCGCCGGGTCGGCCCCGGCCGGGGTCGACCGCGACCGGGTCGGCGACCAGGACGAACGGGCGGCGGCCCGACGTCGATCCCGACGTCCCTGACGACCCGGCAGTCCCCGACGACCCCGCTGCCGCGCGGGCGTTGCGGGTTTCCTGGGCGTAGACCTCGGCGAGTGGGCCGCCGAGGTGGAGCGTCCCGGCGCGGTGCAGTTCCGGGTGGGTCCACGGGACGCGCTCGGAGAGCAGGAAGTCGGTCTTGGACGCGCCGGGGCCGTAGCGCAGGGCGGCCAGCGCGCGGGCGTAGCGCGGCGGCAGATCCGGCCCGGCGATGCGGAGGAACTCGCGCGGGCCGACGTCGGCGAGGACGATCCGGGCCGGACGGACCTCGCCCAGGTGGTTGATCCGGACGCCGGTGCGGACGCTGCCGCCGTGGGCGCGGAGGTCGTCGGCGAGGGCGCGGGCGATGCTCGCGCTGCCGCCTTCCGGCACCGGCCAGCCGCTGGTGTGGGCGAGGTGTCCGAGCAGCAGCGCGACACCCGCGCCGGGGAGGCTCGGCAGTCGGCCGAAGACATGGGCGGCGACTCCGGCGAGCAGGGCCGGGGCCAGGTCGCCGCGGAACTGACGGCCCGCCAGCGGGGTGCCGTGGCGCAGCACCCGGGGGGCGAGCAGCAGTGGGAGCGCCGGTCCGGTCGGCGGGTGCCGGAAGTCGGAGAGCATCAGTTCGACCAGTTCCCGGCTGCGTTCCATCAGCGGCGCCATCAAGCTGGTCCAGGCCGGGCCGTCCGGGCCGAGTCCGTCCGCGGTGGCGGCGAGGTCGCGCCAGGCCAGCGCGGCACGGCCGCCCGCCAGCGGGTGGGCGTAGGAGAGGTCGGGGGTGCGCAGCCGAACGCCGTGCGCGGCGAGGTCGAAGGCCCGCAGGAAGGGCGACGCGACGGCCATCGGGTGGACCGCGGCGCAGATGTCGTGCAGCACGTCGGGCTCGAACAGCGGGACGGAGCGCAGCCCGCCACCGTAGTCGTCGGCCGCCTCGTAGACGGTGACCCGCAGCCCGGCCCGAGCCAGGGTGACGGCGGCGGCCAGGCCGTTGGGGCCGGAGCCGATCACCGCGGCGTCGGCGGGGTCGCCGACGGCGGGACGACGGGCCGGAGCGGGACGACGGGCCGGAGCGGGTCGGTTCTCGGGCGAGGGGCGGCGCATTCGATCAGCAAATCACAGGACGCGGCGACGGCGCGCCAGGTGCGAATGGGACCCAAGCGGGCAAGTCGCTCGGGGGGCTCCGACGAAGCTCAAATCTAGCTCTGAGAATCGTTGCGGCCCCTTCCCCGGCATCGAAAGGCGAGCCATGCTCATCGTCATGGAGCCGGGTGCGGGGGACCCGGCTCCTCTTGTCGTCCGGGGGTGCAGGATGAGCGTGGATCGGGAGTTCGCCGAGTTCATGGTGTCCGGAGCGGCGGTGGGGGCCGCCGCCGTGAACCAGGTGTGCTGCGCCCGGCGCCGACGCGGGACGGCGGCCGACCGCCATCGCCGGGCGAACCGGCTGATGGCGTCGGCGCTGCTGCTGACCCTGGTCCTCGGCGGCGCGGCCATCGTCGACTGGGCCGACGACAGCATCCGCGGTACGCAGACCGCCACGCATCCGCCCCTGCTCTGGCCGCTGACCCTGCTCGCCGCGGGGGCGGCGGTGTCGATCGCGGTGAACGCGCAGCGGGTGCGCCGCAGCCAGCACGCCCGGCCCGCCCAGCCCGCCCAGCGGGTGCAGTGGGCACGGCATCGGACGCGGCGTCAGGAACACCGCCGGGCCGCCTGAACAAACCGGCGGCACCGGCAGAGTCGACGTGGTCGACGTGAATACGTGGACGTCAGGACTCGGGCCTCAAGCCAGCCCGGCCAGCAGGTCGGCGATCGGCTTGCGGCGCCCGGTGAAGAAGGGCACCTCCTCGCGGACGTGCAGTCGGGTCTCCGAGGCGCGCAGGTCGCGCATCAGGTCGACGATCCGGTAGAGGTCGTTCGCCTCGAACGCCAGCAGCCACTCGTAGTCGCCGAGGGCGAACGAGGCGACGGTGTTGGCGCGCACGTCCGGGTAGCCGCGGGCCAGCATGCCGTGCTCCATCAGCAGGCGGCGGCGCTCGGCGTCCTCCAGCAGGTACCACTCGTAGGAGCGGACGAACGGGTACACGCAGACGTAGTCGCGCGGGGTCTCGTCGGCCAGGAACGCCGGGATGTGCGACTTGTTGAACTCGGCCGGGCGGTGCAGCGCCATGTTCGACCAGACCGGCTCCAGCGCGCGGCCCAGCCGGGTGCGGCGGAAGCGGTTGTACGCCTCCTGCAGGTCGTCGCTGTTCTCGGCGTGCCACCAGATCATCAGGTCGGCGTCGGCGCGCAGCCCGGAGACGTCGTAGGTGCCGCGGACCGTGACGTCCTTCTCGGCGAGCTGCGCGAACAGCTCCTCGACCTCGGCGGCGTGGACGGCCCGGTCGTCCGGAAGCACGTCCTTCAGCCGGAACACCGACCAGAGGGTGTACCGGATGACCTTGTTGAGGTCGCGTGCCTTCTTCGTGGGTTCGGTGCTCTCGGTCATGCGGACATTCTCCCCTCCGCCGCTAGTGCGCCGGTCACCAGGTCCGCCGCACGCCACCCGCTGGCGATGCAGGCGGGGATGCCGACCCCCTGGTAGGCGGCGCCGCACAGGGCCAGGCCCGGCAGTTCGGCGGTCAGCCTGCCGATCCGGGCCACCCGGTCCAGGTGCCCCACCGGGTACTGCGGTAGCCCGCCCCGCCAGCGGGTGACCGTGCTCGCGTACGGGGCGGCGGCGATCCCGGCCGCCGTGCCGAGGTCGCGCAGCGAACGGGCGACCAGCTCGGCGTCGTCCAGGTCGAGGTCCTGCTCCTCGCCGTGGCGGCCGACGGAGGTGCGGAGCACGAAGCTGTCCGGGGCGGCTGCCGCGAGCCAGCCCCACTTGTTGCTGGAGAAGGTCGACGCCTTGATCGCACGCCGGTCCACCGGCGGGACCAGGAAGCCGCTGCCGCTCAGCGGGCCGAGGTCGGAGCGCTGGAAGGCGAGGGTGACCAGCGCCATTCCGGCGTACTCGACCGCGGCCAGTTCGGCCGAGGCGGCGGGGGCGGTGGCGGCGAGGAGCCGGGCGGCTACCGGCGCGGGGACGGCGAGCACGACGGCGTCGGCGGTCAGTTCCTCAGTGCCGATTGCGCTCGTGGCGCGGACGCTCCAGCCGTCGGCGGTGCGGCGCAGCGAGCGCACCTCGGTGCCGAGCCGCAGCTCGACCCCGGCGGCGCGGCAGGCGTCCGCGACGGCGAGCGGCAGGCGTCCGATGCCGCCGTCGATGCCCTGGAACACCGGCGCGGGGTTGGCCGGGGCGGCACGTTGGATCGCCCGGACGCCTTCGATCAGCGAGCCGCCGCGGCGGGCCAGCGGCAGCAGCTGCGGGACGGCGGCGCGGAGCGAGAGCTGGTCGGCGTGCCCGGCGTAGACGCCGCCGAGGAGCGGCTCGACCAGCCGCTCGACCACCTCGCGGCCGAGGCGGGCGCCGATGTAGGCGCCTACGGCGACGTCGTCGCCCTCGATCGCGGCGGGAGCGGCGGGAGCGGCGGAGTCGGCGGGACCGGCGGGGTCGGCGGCAGCAGCGGCAGCGTAGTCGAGGGTGAGGTCCTCGGCGATCCGGGCCATGCCCTCGGGGGAGACCACGCCGGAGGCGGCGAGGGCGTCCAGGTCGCCGGGGACGCCCATCAGGTGGCCGGTCGGCATCGGGCGCAGCGCGCCCCTGGTCCAGATCGCGGCCTTGGCGGTGGCCGGCGGTTGCAGCGCCGGGCCGAGGCCGACCGCACGGGCCAGGGTGACGGCCTCGGGTCGGCGGGCCAGCATGGACTCGGCGCCGAGGTCGACCGGGATGCCCTCCAGTTCGCCGCTGCGGAGCTTGCCGCCGAGGCGGGTGGCGGCCTCGATCAGGGTGACGCTCGCGCTGGGCGTGCTCCCGTCGGCCCCGCTGAGGCGGGCAGCGGCGGCGAGGCCGGCGATGCCACCGCCGATGACGATCACCCGGGGGCGGGCGGGGGGCTCAGGAGCGCTGCTGTGCATGCCTTTCACTCTCCCACAGCACGGTTGCGCCACCGCGTGGTCCCCCGGGGGCGGCGGTGCAGGTCCCGGGCACCGGCGTGGGTGGGGGCCGCGGCGCAGTTCCCGGGCACAGCAGGCCGCAAAACCGCGACCGGTCCCGGGCACGCGGTCGCGAGGCTCCCGCGCGGTTCCGAGGCCTGATCGAGACCCTGATGTGACGCTCCGTCCGGAACCCGTCCCCGGCTCGGGGAGTCCCACCATCGATCGGCTCGCGCAGTGCGGGCCGCGTCTCGGGGAGGGTCAGCATGGACGGTACGGCAGGCAGAGCGAGAACCAGGAGCGTCGGACGGTACCGGAGGGCCGGAGCGACCGCGGCGGCGCTGGTGCTGGCGGGTGGGCTGACGCTGGGCGGGTGCAGTGCCTCCGGCGGGAGCTCCAGCAGCAGCGCGGCCAAGGCGCCGGAGGCCGCGGCGAACAACGGCGCCGCCGCGGCGGGCGCCCCGACCGGCGCTCCGGCGGGGGCCGGAGCCGGGGCCGGCAGCTCCGACGCCGCGGGCACGGCCGGCTCCGCCGGGAAGCCCGGCACCGCGATCACCCCGCCCGCCGACACCGGCCGCTCGATCATCTACACCGGTGAGATCCAGCTGCTGACCAAGGGCAGCGGCGGGGTGAACGGCGTGGACGCCGCCGTCGCGCGGGCCGAGCAGCTGGTGCGCGGCGCGGGCGGGTTCATCGACTCCGAGGTCAGCGGCGACGACACGCTGCTCACCAACAGCTACAACGGCTACCAGCCGGAGCAGAACGACTCCGGCTCGGCCGTCGGATCCGTCCCGGCCTCGGGCGGCTCCGCCTCCGCCCCGCTGCCGTCGCCGACCGACGTCGGCGGCCAGTCGGCGCAGCTGGTGCTGCGGATCCCGGTGGACTCCTACGACACGGTGTACCAGCAGCTGCTGACCCTCGGCACGGTGCTGGCGCACCAGCGCCAGGCCCAGGACGTGACCCAGCAGGTGGTCGACATCAGCAGCCGGGTGAAGACCCAGCAGGCCAGCGTGGCCCGGGTGCGGACGCTGATGGACCGGGCCACCACCATCGGCGACGTCACCACGCTGGAGCAGGACCTGACCCAGCGCGAGGCGGACCTGGAGTCGCTGGAGTCGCAGCTCGCGGCACTGAAGTCGGAGACGGCGATGTCCACCGTGACGGTCCAGCTCTACTCGAAGGCCACGCCGGTCCAGGCCGCGCCCGCGAAGCACGGCCTGTCGGTGCTCGGCGCGCTGAAGAACGGCTGGCACGCGCTGTACGAGACGGTACGGGCGCTGCTGATCGCGCTGGCCGCGGCGCTGCCGTTCCTGGTGCCGCTGGGCTTGCTGCTGTGGCTGGTACGGGTGCTGATGCGGCGTCGGACGGTACCGGTCCACCCGCTCACCCGGGCTCCCCGACCCGGCGGCCCCGATGCGGCGGCGGCCTACCCGGCCCGACCCACGACCCCGCCCCGCGCGGAACCCGAGCAGGACGCGGAGCAGTACCCAGAGCCGACCGCGGAGCAGTACGCCGAGCCGACCGCGGAGTGGGAAGCGGAGCAGGACGACACGGAGGACTGACGAGGCACGACCCCACCAGCCCGCCCGCCCACAGCCAGAAGGCGCCGCCGCCCGGACGAACGTCCGAGCGACGGCGCCTCCCGCAACCCCGCCGCCGCGGCCTCAGCCCGCGCTGTGCTCGTGCACGTGCGCGACCAGCCGGGTCAGCGCGGTCGGGTCGGTGCTCGGGAGCACCCCGTGGCCGAGGTTGAAGACGTGTCCGCGCCCGCTCGCCGCCGCGGCTGCCAGGACCTCCTCGGTCTTGGCGCGGACCGCCGCCTCCGGCGCGAACAGCAGTGTCGGGTCCAGGTTGCCCTGCAGCGCCTTGCCCGGCGCGACCCGGCGCGCGGCCTCGTCCAGCGGGACCCGCCAGTCGACGCCGACCACGTCCGCGCCCGCGTCGCCCATCAGGCCGAGCAGCTCGCCGGTGCCGACGCCGAAGTGGATCCGCGGCACGCCGTACCCGGCGACCGCGTCGAAGACCTTGGCGCTGGACGGCATCACATACCGGCGGTAGTCGTTGGGGGCCAGCGCGCCGACCCAGGAGTCGAACAGCTGCACGGCCGAGACGCCCGCCTCGATCTGCACCTTCAGGAACCCGGCGGTGATCTCCGCGAGCAGGTCGAGCAGCTCCTGCCACAGCTCGGGGTCGCCGTACATCAGCGCCTTGGTGTTCTCGTGGTTCTTCGAGGGGCCGCCCTCGACCAGGTAGCTGGCCAGCGTGTACGGGGCCCCGGCGAAGCCGATCAGCGGGGTCGCGCCCAGCTCGGCCACCAGCAGCCCGATCGCCTCGGTGACGTAGGAGACGTCGTCCGGCTCCAGGGCGCGCAGCTGGGCCAGCCCGGCCCGGTTCCGGATCGGGTTGGCGACGACCGGGCCGATGCCCGGCTTGATGTCCAGGTCCACGCCGATGGCCTTGAGCGGCACCATGATGTCGCTGAAGTAGATGGCCGCGTCGACCCCGTGCCGGCGCACCGGCTGCAGGGTGATCTCCTTGACCAGCTCCGGCATCATGCAGGAGTCCAGCATCGGGATGCCCTCGCGGATCTTCAGGTACTCCGGCAGCGACCGCCCGGCCTGGCGCATGAACCACACCGGGGTGTGCGGCACCGCCTCGCCCCGGCAGGCGCGCAGGAACGCGGAGTCGTGGAGGGCCCCGGCCCGTGGAACGTCTCGGCTGCTGTTCTCGGTCACGGTCACGGTCCCGGTCACCCTCTCGCTCTCGCTCACGGGGCAAATCCTCGCATGCGGGCGAGGCCTCCGGCGCCGCGCCCGTGGTGCCTCCACCGCCGGAAGGTGCCCGGGTCCTAGTCTTCCGTCATGGCAGTCAGTGGGAACCCAGCGAGCGAGGACGGAGCGCCCGGCGTTCCCCCGGCCTTCCGGGAGGCTGTCGAGGCGCTGCGGAGCGCGCGGCTCCGTCCGGAGATCGTGATCGGGGACACCCCGGCCCCCAGGAAGCTGGCCTCCTACGCCTTCGCGCTGACCGCGACGGTCGAGGTGGACGGCGAGGAGCTGGCGGACGGGCGGTTGGTGCTGCTGCACGAGCCGGGCGGCCACGAGGCGTGGAACGGCGAGTTCCGGCTGGTGTCGCTGGGCCGCGCCGAGCTGGAGCCGGAGATGGCCGACGACCCGCTGCTCGCCGAGGTCGGCTGGTCCTGGCTGACCGAGGGCCTCGACCAGCAGGGCGCCCGCTACACCGAGCCGAGCGGCACCGTCTCGCGCTGCTCCTCGCACTACTTCGGCGGGCTGGCCGAGCGGGAAACCTCGACCGAGATCGAGATCCGGGCCTCCTGGACGCCGCTGACCGGCGCGGGCTCGGGGCAGGGCTCGGGTCTGAGTACGAGTCCGGGCCCAGGGCAGGGCTCGGGCGCCGCGCCGGGCGGGCGCACGGGTGCGAGCGCCGGAGCGGGCAGGGGCGTCAGCGCCGGAGCGGGCTTCGCCGAGCACCTGCGCGCCTGGTGCGAGCTGCTGTGCCTGTGCGCGGGGCTGCCCCCCGCCCCCGCGGCGCCGGTGGCGTCCCCGGTGCCGGTCGGCGGCGTGGTGCCGATGCCGACCCGGCGGCGCCCGCTCTGACGTTCGGCGTGTCGATCGGTTTTGATCACTTTAGGGTGACTTACGCTCAGTCAAGAAGGTCAATATGAGCGTTGTGCCCGATTTGATACTCACTCAATCGTGATCTTTCGCTAAAGCCGGGCACGCATCATGCCGAAGCAGTCAGTGACCCTTTCCACACGAGGACCCCACCCCAGCTGCATCCGCCGGGTCCCCGCGCCACTCCCTCAGGAGGCCTGGTGTCTGTTCTTCTGGAGCACCCCGCAAACCTGGTCGCCTATCGTCCGACCAAGCCCACCGCGATGGTGGTCGTTGCCGACCCACGGGTACGCAGCACCGTCACCCGTCACCTCTGGGCACTGGGCGTTCGCGACGTGATCGAGGCTTCCTCCCTCGCCGAGGCCCGTCCCCGGGTCGGCACCCCCCGCGACATCTGCGTGGCCGATGTGCACCTCCCGGACGGCTCCGGGCTGGCGATCCTGGCCGAGACCAGGGCCGCGGGCTGGCCGAACGGCCTGGCCCTGTCCGCCGCCGACGACATCGGCGCCGTGCGGAGCGCACTGGCGAGCGGCGTCAAGGGGTACGTGGTCACCGGCACCCGGGTCAACACCGGCCTGCCGCAGCGGCCGGGGATGGCCGGGGCGCCCGGCCTGAACGGCCGCCAGCTGGCCGGGCACCTGCGCCGTCCCGGCCTCCCCGGCGCCCCGGGCAGCGCGCCCGGCGCCGCCCCGGGCGCCCCCGGGACTCCCCCGCCGCCCGCCTACCGCGAGCTCTCCGGCCGCGAGGTCGAGGTGCTGCGGCTGGTCGCCGAGGGGCAGTCCAACAAGGCCATCGGCGTCGCCATGGGCCTGTCGGCGCTGACGGTCAAGAGCCACCTGGCCCGGATCGCCCGCAAGCTGGGCACCGGCGACCGGGCCGGCATGGTCGCCGTCGCCCTGCGGACCGGAATCATCCACTAGTACGTCCCGCGCCCCACCGTCCGACGGAACGTTCCTCCTCCCCGTCGGGCGGCGGGGCGCAGCCGTGTCCACCGGCTCGTTGAGGGGCGGGCGAGGGGGCGTACGGGCGTAGGCTTGGCGCGTGACCGACGCCCCTGAAGCCACCGCCGACCGCCCTGAAGCCGTTGCAGCGCCCGCCGCCGTCCCCGATGCAGGTGGGGCCACCGGTGCGGTCGGTGTCGAGGAGGCGGCCGGTCCGGTCCCGCTGCTGGAGCCGCGCGAGGGCATCCCGCCGGTAGTGGCGGACGCGGAGGCGCTGGCCGAGATCGTGGCCCGGTTCGCGGCCGGGACCGGCCCGGTCGCCATCGACGCCGAGCGCGCCTCCGGCTACCGCTACGGGCAGCGCGCGTACCTGGTGCAGCTGCGCCGCGAGGGCGCGGGCAGCACCCTGATCGACCCGGTCGGCTGCCCCGACCTCTCCTCGCTCGGCGAGGCGCTGGCGGACACCGAGTGGGTGCTGCACGCCGCCACCCAGGACCTGCCCTGCCTGGCCGAGCTGGGCATGCGCCCGACCTCGCTGTTCGACACCGAGCTGGCCGGACGGATCGCGGGCTTCCCACGGGTGGGGCTCGGCCCGATGGTCGAGGGCGTGCTGGGCTTCATCCTGGAGAAGGGCCACTCCGCCGTCGACTGGTCCACCCGGCCGCTGCCCGACCCCTGGCTCCGCTACGCCGCGCTGGACGTCGAGGTGCTGGTGGACCTGCGCGACGCGCTGGAGCAGGAGCTGGCCGACCAGGGCAAGCTGGAGTGGGCCCGGCAGGAGTTCGCCGCGATCGTGGCCGCCGGACCGCCCGCGCCCCGGGTGGACCCGTGGCGGCGCACCTCCGGCGTGCACAAGGTGCGCCGCAGGCGGCAGCTGGCCGCGGTCAGGGAGCTGTGGCAGACCAGGGACCGGGTGGCCCGCGAGCGGGACATCTCCCCCGGCCGGATCCTCTCCGACGCCGCGATCGTGGCAGCCGCCCTGGCCATGCCGGTGAACCTGCCCGCGCTGCAGGCGCTGCCCGGCTTCGGGCCCCGGGTGCACCGCCGGGCGCTGGAGCAGTGGTTCGCCGCCCTGGACGCGGCCAGGGCCGTCCCCGAGGCGCAGCTGCCGCCGCCGTCCGCCCCGCACGAGGGCCCACCGCCGCCGCGTTCCTGGGCCGAGAAGGACCCGGTGGCCGCGGCCCGGCTGACCGCCGCCCGCGCCGCGGTCGGGGCGCTGGCCGAGTCGCTGAACCTGCCGCAGGAGAACCTGGTCTCGCCGGACCTGGTGCGCCGGGTGTGCTGGACCACGCCCGGCGACGGCGGCGCCGAGGCGGTCGGCGCCGCGCTGCGCGGGCTCGGCGCCCGCGCCTGGCAGGTGGAGCTGGCCGCCCCGGTGCTGGCCCGCGCCTTCGTCGAGGCGAGGACCGCCGCGCGGGCTCCGGGCGCCGGTTCCTGACCCTCGCCCCGAGGCGTTCCGGGCCCTCTCCCCGGCCTTCCCCGAGCCGTCCCGCGGCCTGCTCCGACTCCTCCCGGGCAGGTGACGCCGGACACTCCTGGCGCGCTGCGCCGGTTCGGTCTGGGCAACTTAGTTACTAGCGGGTAGCATCAGCTGAGTGTCGCCGCCGACGCGTGTTCCCGGCGGCCGACCGCACCGGTCCAGCTGGGCCGCCACGTCATTTGGGCCCCCACTTGGGGACTTGGGAGGAGAGCCACCGTGCCTCGTACCGCGAGGGACGTCGTCTTCGTCGACGGCGTCCGCACCCCGTTCGGCAAGGCCGGACCGAAGGGCATCTACGCGGAGACCCGCGCCGACGATCTGGTGATCAAGGCGATCCGCGAGCTGCTGCGCCGCAACCCGAGCCTGGACCCGGCCCGGGTGGACGAGGTCGCCATCGCCGCCACCACCCAGATCGGCGACCAGGGGCTGACCCTCGGCCGCAGCGCGGCGCTGCTCGCGGGGCTGCCCAAGTCGGTGCCCGGCTACTCCATCGACCGGATGTGCGCGGGCGCGATGACCGCCGCCACCTCGGTCGCCGGCGGCATCGCCTTCGGCGCCTACGACATCGCCATCGCCGGCGGCGTCGAGCACATGGGCCGCCACCCGATGGGCGAGGGCGTCGACCCCAACCCGCGCTTCCTGTCCGAGAAGGTCGTCGACGAGTCGGCGCTCTTCATGGGCATGACCGCGGAGAACCTGCACGACCGCTTCCCGCACCTGACCAAGGAGCGCTGCGACGCCTACGCCGTGCGCAGCCAGGAGAAGGCCGCGAAGGCGTACGCGAACAACAAGATCCAGCCCGACCTGGTGCCGGTCGCGGTGCGCCGCACCAACGAGGCCGCCGGGGAGACCGGCTGGGGCCTGGCCACGGTGGACGAGCCGATGCGTCCGGGCACCACGCTGGAGTCGCTGGCCGGGCTGAAGACCCCGTTCCGTCCGCACGGCCGGATCACCGCGGGCAACGCGGCCGGGCTGAACGACGGCGCGACGGCCTCGCTGCTCGCCGCCGAGGACGTGGCCCGCGAGCTGGGCCTGCCGGTCAAGATGCGGATGGTCTCCTACGCCTTCGTCGGCGTCGAGCCCGAGGTGATGGGCATCGGCCCGGTCCCGGCGACCGAGAAGGCGCTCCGCCAGGCCGGTCTGACGATCGGTGACATCGGCGCGTTCGAGATCAACGAGGCGTTCGCGATCCAGGTGCTGTCGATGCTGGACCACTTCGGCATCGCCGACGACGACGAGCGGGTCAACCCCTACGGCGGCGCGATCGCCTACGGCCACCCGCTGGCGTCCTCCGGCGTCCGGCTGATGACCCAGCTGGCGCGGCGCTTCGAGGAGCGCCCCGACGTCCGCTACGGCCTGACCTCGATGTGCATCGGCATGGGCATGGGCGGAACGGTCATCTGGGAGAACCCCAACTTTTCTGAGGGCGGCAAGTGATGACCGACACCACCACCGAGCTGCTGAAGCGCGCTCATGAGCTGTTCCCCGACGAGGTCGTGACCAGCGCCCACGTCCGCCACCTGGACCTGCCGCTCGGCGCCGGACGGCTCGCGCTGATCACGCTGGACAACGGCTTCGACCACACCAAGCCGACCACCTTCGGCCCCGGCTCGCTGGCGAAGCTGTCCGAGGCGCTGGACCAGGTCGAGGCCGAGGCCGCGGCGGGCTCGATCGCCGCCGTCGGCGTCACCGGCAAGCCGTTCATCTTCGCGGTCGGCGCCGACCTCAAGGGCGTCGAGGTGCTCAAGGAGCACAGCGACGCGCTGGCCATCGGCAAGGGCGGCCACGACGTCTTCAAGCGGATCGCCGCGCTGACCGTCCCCACCTTCGCCTTCTACAACGGCGCGGCGATGGGCGGCGGCGTCGAGATCGGGCTGCACTGCGACTACCGCACGGTCAGCACCGGCGTCCCGGCGTTCTCGCTGCCGGAGTGCTTCCTCGGCCTGGTGCCCGGCTGGGGCGGCTGCACCCTCCTGCCCAACCTGATCGGCCCGGCCAAGGCGATCACGGTCATCATCGAGAACTCGCTCTCGCAGAACCGCCAGCTCAAGGGCAAGCAGGTGTTCGACCTGGGCATCGCCGACGCGGTGTTCGCCCCGGCCGACTTCCTGGAGCAGTCGCTGCTCTGGACCGCGACCGTGCTCAAGGGCGAGACCGTGGTCGAGCGCCCCGAGATCGACCGCGGCGACGCCTGGGACGCCGCGGTGGCGCACGGGCGCGCCGTCGCCGACTCCAAGGTGCACGGCGCCGCCCCGGCCCCGTACCGGGCGCTGGACATCATCGCCGCGGCCAAGGACGGCGACGTGCAGGCGGGCTTCGACGCCGAGGACGCGGCGCTGGCCGACCTGATCATGGGCGGCGAGCTGCGCAGCGGCATCTACGCCTTCAACCTGGTGCAGAAGCGCGGCAAGCGCCCGGTCGGCGCGCCGGACAAGTCGCTGGCCCGTCCGGTCACCAAGGTCGGCGTGGTCGGCGCGGGCCTGATGGCCTCGCAGCTGGCGCTGCTGTTCGTGCGCAGGCTCAAGGTGCCGGTGGTGCTCACCGACATCGACCAGGAGCGGGTCGACAAGGGCGTGGGCTACGTCCACGCCGAGATCGACAAGCTGCTCGGCAAGGGCCGGCTCAACCAGGACACCGCCAACCGCTTCAAGGGCCTGGTCACCGGCTCGCTGGACAAGGCGGAGGCGTTCGGCGACGCGGACTTCGTGATCGAGGCGGTGTTCGAGGAGCTGGGCGTCAAGCGGCAGGTGTTCGCGGACGTCGAGGCCGTGGTCTCGCCGACCTGCATCCTGGCCACCAACACCTCCTCGCTGTCGGTCACCGAGATGGCCGCCGAGCTGAAGCACCCGGAGCGGGTCGTCGGCTTCCACTTCTTCAACCCGGTGGCGGTGCTGCCGCTGCTGGAGATCGTCCGGGGCGAGCGCACCGACGACGCCTCGCTGGCCACCGCGTTCGGGGTGTCGAAGCAGCTGAAGAAGACCGGCGTGCTGGTCAAGGACGCCCCGGCGTTCGTGGTCAACCGGATCCTGACCCGCTTCATGGGCGAGATCCAGCACGTCATCGACGAGGGCACGCCGATCGACGTGGTCGAGAAGGGCGTGGAGCCGCTGGGGCTGCCGATGTCGCCGATCGTGCTGATCGAGCTGGTCGGTCCCGCCATCGCGCTGCATGTGTCGGAGACGCTGCACGCGGCGTTCCCGGACAGGTTCTCGGTGTCCGAGAACCTGGCGCGGGTGGTCAAGGCCGGCAAGCGCGGGTTCTACACCTGGGCGTCGGGCCAGCAGGAGATCGACCCGGAGGTCGCCGCGCTGCTGCAGGTCGGCGACGTGGTGCTGACGCCGGAGCAGGTGCTGGACCGGGCGCTGACGGCGGTCGCCGAGGAGATCGCGCTGATGCTGGACGAGGGCGTCGTCGCCGAGGCCCAGGACGTCGACCTGTGCCTGATCACCGGCGCGGGCTGGCCGTTCCACCTGGGCGGGATCACCCCGTACCTGGACCGGAGCGGGGTCTCGGCCCGCGTCAACGGGAAGCCGTTCCTGGCGCCCGGCGTGGCCAGCGTTCCGGCGTAGTTGCCGGGGGCGGGGGCGCGGGGAACTTCAGCGCGGCCGGACGTGCACGTAAGTGCGTGGCCGGTCGCGCAGTTCCTCGCGCCCCTGAGGCAGTCACCTTCCGCCGGCCAGGCGGGACGCGGCGGTCAGAGCCGGACCGCGTGGACCAGGCCGCCGGGGCCCTCGTCGGCCCTGGGCTCGCTGGTGATGGGCCGGCCGTAGGCGGCGGCGCGTTCGCGCAGGGTGTGGGTCTCCGCGGCCCATCCGTGGGCGGCCAGCCAGGCGACCGGGTCCTCCGGCATCTCCGAGACCCACATCGACGCCGCCGTGCCCGCCGCGGCGTCCGCCCCGAAGCGGGACAGCACCCCGCGCGAGCCCAGGGTGAGGCCCATCCGGCTGCCCGGCGCGGACTGCTCGCCGACCAGCCCGACCAGCCGCTCCACCGCCTCCTCCGGGAGGTAGATCAGCAGGCCCTCGGCGATCCAGGCGGTCGGCCTGGTCCGGTCGTGCCCGGCGGCGGCCAGCGCCGCGGGCCAGTCCTCGCGCAGGTCCACCGGGACGGTGATCCGCTCGCAGCGCGGCACCGCCCGCTCCTGCCGCAGCACCGACTCCTTGAAGTCCAGCGGCTCGGCCGTGTCCACCTCGAACAGCCGGGTGCCCTCGGGCCAGTCCATCCGGAAGGCCCGGCTGTCCATCCCGGCCCCCAGCAGCACGACCTGCCGGACGCCGGCCGCGGCGGCCTGGTCCAGCAGGTCGTCCAGGAACCTGGTCCTGATGATGATCGAGAAGGCCACCCCGAGCCAGCGCCGCCGCGCGGCCTCGTCCCCGCGCTCCGGCCGCGGCGCGGACGGGTCGAAGCCGCCCGCGGTGGCGAAGGCCAGCGCCAGCGGGTCCCGGAACAGCGGGTCCTCCCGCGCGGTCTCCAGCGCCCGTACCCGGGCCACGCCGACGGCCGTGGCCCACACCCCGGACGGGGTGGCCCGTTCCTGTGCGTCAGTCATACCGGCAGCCTACGACGCGGTGGATCAGTTGCCCGACGGGGAGGACGACGGGGAGGCGGTGGGGGCGTTCTTGGCAGCCGCGAGCACCTCGGTGACCAGCTGCTCCGGCGTGGTCCGGGTGGTCCCGCCGACCAGGGTCGTCGCGGACGTGTCGTCCTGGTAGACCATCTTCATGGTCAGCACCGGCACCGCGCCCAGCTTCGCGGCGTCGAAGTCCTTGCTGGAGTCCTTGACCCAGACGTTGTGCGCGCCGCTGTCCACGCAGCTGCGGAACACGTCCGTGTCCAGCCCCTTGACCTTCTTGGCCAGCTTGGTCAGCGCCGCCTTGTCGGCGAAGGTGTCGGTCTGCTCGTCCGGCTGGTGCGCGAGCAGCACCTTGCGGTAGGCGGTGAAGTGCCCGGCGTCCTGGGCGCAGCCCAGCGCGTTGCCCGCGTTCAGCGAGCCGGTGCCGCCCTTGGCCGCGTCCACGCCGGCCACCTCGCGGTAGTAGATGTTGACCGCGCCCGCGGCGGTCAGCTGGGCCAGGGCCGCCGCGTAGGTCTGCGCGAAGGCGGCGCTGGCCGGGTCGCGCATGTCCTCGTACACGGTCAGCGTGACCGGGGGCTTGCCGCTGACCGGCACCGCGTAGCTGCTCGGGCCGCCGGCCGCGCTCGGCGGGGTGAGCTGCGTCGTCTTGTGGTTCCTGACCACCTCGCCGACCAGCCCGGCCAGCACGAAGACCACGGCCACCATCACCGCCGCGCTGAGCCAGCGCCGGGTGGAACCGCCGCGCTTCCGCATGCCGCCATCAGCGGCGTCCGGCCCGGGTGCCGCGTTCTGGTTCTTCTTGCCGACGGAGCGCTTCACTCGTGATCTCCTCAGGAATCCTGCAGCGGTGCAGCCGACAGAATGCCATGAAGCGGCAAGGAGCGTACGACCGGGGCCTCTTACCGAGGGGCCGGGCGGTCGGTCCTGAGCCGGTAGAAGACGGCGGTGCCGTCGCTCCCGATCCTGGTGTAGTGCGCCGCGAGCAGCGCGCGCAGCGGCTGGATGTAGCGGGGGGCGTACGGGGCGTTGCCGGACTCGTCGACGATCAGCACCGGCAGCCGGCGGTCCATCTCCGAGTCGAAGACCTTCCAGGAGCCGGGGACCGCCTGCTTCACCCCCACGCTGTTCGGCTCGCGCCCGCCGGCGAAGTTGGTCAGCAGCCCTGCGGTGAGGTAGCGGGTCGCCGGGGTCCGCCCTGACAGCCAGTAGACCTCCGGGTTCATCCCCCAGACCAGCACCGTCTCCTTCGGGGCGGTCTCCTCGGCGACGTCGGTGGCCACCGAGACCGAGTGCTGCAGCGGCTGGTGCGGCCAGGCGAAGCCGAGCCCGACGAAGACGGTCCCGGCCAGTGCGGTGTAGAGCAGCACCGGACGCCAGTTCGCCGCGCCCCGGGCCACCGCGCCGACCCCCAGCAGCACCAGCGGCGGGACCAGCTGCAGGTAGTAGTGGCCGAAGAAGTGGAAGCCGGTGATCACGCCCATGCCGGAGGCCCCGAGCCAGACCCAGAGGTCGGCGTCCTCGCGGACCCGGCGCCAGCGCCGGGCCAGCGGCACCAGCAGACCGAGCGCGGCGGACGCCAGGATCGCGGCGTTGCCGAAGGCCCGTTCCAGCATGGTCAGCCAGGCGCCGTCGAGCGAGGCGTAGTCGCTGCTGCCGGTGATCACCCAGAAGACGAAGTTGCGCACGCCGGTGGACAGCGCGATCACCAGCACCGGCAGCCCGAAGCCGAAGGCCAGCGCGGGCAGCGAGGTGCGCGGCCGTTCCCCGCCGTACCTGCGGGACTCCCTGCGGACCATCCAGAGCACCGCGAACAGCACCGCGCCGCCGGTCTGCTTGGTCAGCGCGGCGACCGCGGTGGCCGCCCCGGCCTGGGCCCAGCGGCGGTTCTGGGCGTACCAGAAGGCGGCGGCCGTGGCCGGCAGCATGAACACCTCGAAGGTCGCCGCCTGGCTGTCCTCGGGCGAGAGCCCGATCGAGACCAGCAGGTAGAGCACCCCGGCCGCGCCGCCGGCCCGGTTGCCCCAGCGCTGCCTGGCGATGGCCGCGAGCAGCACCGCGGTGCCCAGGTGCGCACCGATGGCGAGCACCCGCAGCGGCCACAGCGAGGAGGAGCCGAACAGCCAGAAGGCGCTCTCGTAGAGCCAGGGCAGCAGCGGCGGCTTGCGGTCCACGACGGTGTCGTAGAGCACCCCGCCGCCGGCCAGCATCCGGGCCTGGGAGGCCAGGAAGCCCTCGTCCGGGCTCCAGAACGGGCGGGCGAAGGACGGCAGCCGGGTGACCACCGCCAGCGCGCCCAGCAGCGGCACCAGGCGGGCCCAGTAGCCGGTGCGCAGCGCCTCGCGGGCCCGCGCCGCCAGCTCGCCCAGGGAGGTCGGGGCGAGCGGCAGCGCGACGGCGGAGCCGCCGCCCGAGCGGGTCAGCGGCCCTCGTCTGCGGTCGGACGGCTCATTGGACACAGGGATCACGCTACCCCGTGACCGCCGTCCCATCCCGGCGGGTGCCGAAGCGGGCGACTCCGCGCAGGTCAGACCGCGGGCTCGTTGGAGTCCTGCTTGGCGACGAACGCGGCGACCCGCTCGGCGACGGCGGGCGCGGTCAGCCCGATCTGCTCCAGGATCTCGTTCCGGGAGGCGTGGTCCAGGAACTCCTGCGGGATGCCGAAGTCGCGCAGCGGGACGTCCACGCCCGCGTCGCGCAGCGCCTGGGCGATCGTCGCGCCGACGCCGCCGACCCGGCCGTTGTCCTCGACCGTGACCACCAGCCGGTGCTCGGCGGCCAGGCCGGGCAGGGCCGGGTCGACCGGCTTGACCCAGCGCGGGTCGACCACGGTGCTGCTGATGCCGCGGGCGGCGAGCAGCTCGGCGACCTCAAGGCAGGTGGCGGCCATCGCGCCGACGGCCACCAGCAGCACGTCCGCGCGCACACGGCCGACCGGCTCGCCGCTGTCGCGGAGCACGTCCATGCCGCCGATCCGGCCCACCGCGGGGATGGCCGGGCCGACCGTGCCCTTGGAGTAGCGGACCACGGTGGGGGCGTCCTCGACCGCGACGGCCTCGCGCAGCTGGGCCCGGAGCTGGTCGGCGTCGCGCGGGGCGGCCAGTCGCAGTCCGGGGACGACCTGGAGGATGGACATGTCCCACATGCCGTTGTGGCTGGCGCCGTCGGTGCCGGTGACCCCGGCCCGGTCGAGTACGAAGGTGACCCCGCACTTGTGCAGGGCGACGTCCATGAGGACCTGGTCGAAGGCCCGGTTCAGGAAGGTCGCGTAGACCGCGACCACCGGGTGCAGCCCGCCGGTGGCCAGACCGGCCGCGCTGACCGCGGCGTGCTGCTCGGCGATGCCGACGTCGAAGATCCGCTCCGGGAACTCCTTGGCGAACGGGGCCAGGCCGACCGGGTGCAGCATCGCGGCGGTGATCGCGACCAGGTCACGCCGCTCGCGGCCGAGGGCGACCATCTCCTGGCCGAAGACCGAGGTCCAGTCCTGGCCCGCGGACTTCACCGGCAGGCCGGTGTCGGGGTGGATCACCCCCACGGCGTGGAAGCGGTCCTCCTCGTTCTGCTCGGCGGCGCGGTAGCCGCGGCCCTTCTGGGTCAGGCAGTGCACGATGACCGGGCCGCCGAAGCCCTTGGCGCGCTTCAGCGCGGACTCCAGCGCCTGGGTGTCGTGGCCGTCGATCGGGCCGATGTACTTCAGGCCCAGGTCCTCGAACATGCCCTGCGGGGCGATGAAGTCCTTGAGGCCCTTCTTGGCGCCGTGCAGGGTCTCGAAGATCTGCTGGCCGACCACCGGCGTGCGCTGCAGCGAGGCCTTGCCCCAGGACAGGAAGCGCTCGTAGCCCTGGGTGGTGCGCAGGGTGGCGAGGTGGTTGGCCATGCCGCCGATGGTGGGCGAGTAGGAGCGCTCGTTGTCGTTGACCACGATGATCAGCGGGCGGTCCTGGGCCTCGGCGATGTTGTTCAGCGCCTCCCAGGCCATGCCGCCGGTCAGCGCGCCGTCGCCGATCACCGCGACCACGTGCCGGTCGCCGTGCCCGTGCAGCTGGTTGGCCTTGGCCAGCCCGTCGGCGTAGCCCAGCACGGTCGAGGCATGCGAGTTCTCGATCACGTCGTGCGCCGACTCGGCCCGGGACGGGTACCCGGACAGACCGCCCTTGACCCGCAGCCGGGAGAAGTCCTGACGACCGGTGAGCAGCTTGTGCACATAGCTCTGGTGGCCGGTGTCGAAGAGGATCCGGTCCTTGGGCGAGTCGAACATCCGGTGCAGCGCGAGGGTCAGCTCGACCACGCCGAGGTTGGGGCCGAGGTGGCCGCCCGTCTTGGACACCTCCTCGACCAGGAAGCCCCTGATCTCCTCGGCCAGCACGGTGAGCTGGCCTGGGGTGAGCGGGTCCAGGTCGCGGGGTCCCCGAATGCGGGTCAGCAGGGCCACCCGTTCCTCCTTCGTCGTTCGACTCCGTCTCGAGCCGGGAGAGCTGAGTCTAGTGGGCGCGGACGTGCGACTGCCCGGCACCGTAGCGGTACGGTGCCGGGCAGTCGGTTTCCACCGGCCCCGGCCGGGGCGGACCTCCCCCTCGGAAGTCCGCCCCGTCCGGTCACGGCCGGGGGTACCGGTGCACGTGCTGTGCGTGTGGCGCGCCGCTGTCAGGCGCGACCGGCGGCCTTCTGGGTGCGGCGGGACAGCGAGTCGACGATCACGGCAGCAAGCAGCACCGCGCCGGTGATCATGTAGTTCGCGTCCTGGGTCAGACCCAGCAGGAACAGGCCGTAGTTGATGGACTCGATCACCAGCACACCGAGCAGTGCGGACCAGACCCGGCCCCGGCCGCCGAAGAGGCTGGTGCCGCCGATGACCGCGGCCGCGATGGCCATCATCAGGTTGTTCGGGTCGGCGCCGCTCTGGCCGGCCGCGTTGGTGGTACCGGCGAGCGCCAGACCGGCGAGCGCGGCGAAGGCGCCGGCGATGGCGAAGACCGAGATCCGGATCGCCGCGACGTTGATACCGGCTCGGCGGCTGGCCTCGATGTTGCCGCCGACCGCGAAGATCTTGCGGCCGAAGCCGGTGCGGCGGAGCACGAAGTCACAGATGATCAGCAGGGCCAGGAAGATCACCGTGGCGTCCGGGACGCCCTTGTCCTGGTTCAGGATGTAGGCGACGCCGAAGGCGCCGATCGCCAGCAGCACCACGCGCAGCGCGATCTCACTGGTGGGACGGAACGGGACCCCGGCCTTGCGGCGGCGGCCCTGCTCGATCAGGTTGCCGACCAGCATCGAGGCCACGCCGAGCCCGGCCAGGATGTAGCCGCCGGCCAGGTCGCCGTTCAGGAAGAACGCGCCGCCCTGCAGGTAGTGGTTCAGGCCGGTGTCCGGCAGGTTGATGGTGCCGGTGCTGCCGAGCAGCCACAGCATCACGCCCTGCCAGGCCAGGAAGCCGGCCAGGGTGACCACGAAGGCCGGGACGCCGAGCTTGGCGAAGACGGTGCCCTGCAGCGCGCCGATCACGGCGCCGGAGATCAGGGTCAGCAGGACCGCGAGCCAGGGGTTCAACCCGTGCTGTACCGACAGCACCGCGAAGATCGCGGCCGCCAGTCCGCTGACCGAGCCGACCGACAGGTCGATCTCCCCGAGCAGCAGCACGAAGACCAGGCCGATGCCCAGCAGGCCGATGCCCACCGCGTAGTACGCGATGTAGGTGGCGGTCGAGGCCTGGAGGTAGGTGCCGTCGTTGATGCTGAAGACGACCCAGATGATGATCAGGCCGATGACGACCGGCAGCGAGCCGAGCTCGCCGCCGCGCACCTTGCGCTTGAACTCGGTGAGGTAGCCCTTGAAGCCCTCTTCACGGACCAGCAGGCGCGGGTCGATGGCGGGGTCCACGGCGGGAGGGGCGGTGTCGATGCCCTTGCTCGTGTCGATGCTGTGCTTGCTCACTGGGAGGCCTCCGCCGTACGTGCCTGGCGTCGGGTCACCGCGTTGTCGGTGGCGCCGGTGATCGCGGCAATGATGGTTTCCTGGGTGCTCTGCGCAACGGTGAAGGTGCCGTTGTTCCGGCCGAGCCGCAGCACGGCGACGGTGTCCGCGACGGCGCGCACGTCGGCCATGTTGTGGCTGATCAGAATGACGCCGAGGTTGCGCTCACGGAGCCGCTCGACCAGGTCGAGGACCTGGGCGGTCTGCTCCACGCCGAGGGCGGCGGTGGGCTCGTCGAGGATGACGACCTTGGGGTCGCCGATCAGCGAGCGGGCGATGGCCACGACCTGGCGCTGGCCTCCGGAGAGGCTGGCGACCGGGATGCGGACGCTGGGGATGCGGATGGAGAGGGTGCTGAGCAGCTCCCGCGCCTTCTTCTCCATGCCGACCTCGTCCAGGACCCCGCGGTGGTGCAGCTCGCGACCCAGGTAGAGGTTGTTGACGACGTCCAGGTTGTCGCAGAGCGCCAGGTCCTGGTAGACGGTCGCGACGCCGAGGTGCTGCGCGTCCTGCGGCCGGTTGATGCTGACCGTGCGGCCCTCCCACTCGATGACGCCGTCATCGATGGGGTGGACCCCCGCGATCGTCTTGACCAGGGTCGACTTTCCCGCGCCGTTGTCGCCGACCAGTGCGACGACCTCTCCGGGATGGACCTCGAGCTCGACGTCCGTCAGTGCCTGGACGGCGCCGAACCGCTTGGAGACCCCGCGCAACGCCAGTACGGGTGCGCTTGTCACGTGAACCAACTCCTTAACCACCCGGTGCCTCGGGTGGGTTGCCGCGCCGTCCCGGGCGCAGACTCGTGCGGACCTGGGCAGGACCTGACGCTGAATCAGCTGACATGGTCCCGCGCCGAGCCCCGCGCGGGAATCCCCCCGGCTGTTCCGGAGCGGACACCCGCGCGGGGCGTAGCGGTGGCCCGGCGTCACCGACACCGGGCCACCGGGGGTACTACTTGATGCCGGCCGCGGTGCAGGCGGCGGCGAACTCCGAGGTGCAGATCTGGTCGACGGTGTAGAACTTGTCGGCGACGATCGTGGACTCGATGTTGGCCTTGGTGATCAGGACCGGGGTCAGCAGGTCGGAGGGGACGCTGTTGCCCGAGCCGTTGGTCTTGGTGGCGGTCGCGACGCTGGAGACGTCGGTGCCGTTCAGCAGGTCCACGGCGAGGGTGGCGGCCGCGTCGGCCTCCGGGGCGTACGCCTTGTAGATGGTGTACGCCTGGGTGCCGGCGATGATCCGCTGGATGGCGTCGAGCTGGGCGTCCTGGCCGCCGATCGGCAGCTTGGACAGGCCCGCGGTCTTCATCGAGGCGACGATACCGGCGGCCATGCCGTCGTTGGCCGAGTAGAAACCGGCGATGTTCTTCGCGCCGACCTTGGCGATACCGGCGGTGGCCTGCTGCGCGGCGACGGTCGGGTCCCACTTGCCGGACTCGTCGTAGGCGATGGTGAGCTTGCCCTTGACGGTCTCCTGGAAGCCCTTCTTGAAGTCGGCGGCGTTCGGGTCGGCCGAGTCGCCGTCGATCTCGATGATCTTGGCGGTCGGGACGGCCTTGGCGCCGAGGGCGTCCAGCAGGCCCTGGCCCTGGAGCTTGCCGACGGTCTCGTTGTCGAAGGACACGTAGGCGGAGACCGGGCCGGAGGCCAGACGGTCGTACGCCAGGACCTTGATGCCCTTGGCGGTCGCCTGCTGGATCGAGGACTGGATCTGGGTCGAGTCGACCGCGTCCACGATCAGGACCTTGGCGCCCTGGTTGATCGCGGTGGTGACCTGCTGGGCCTGGGTCGCGGCGGACGCGTTGGCGTTGTAGTACTTGACCTGCGCGTTCGGGGCCAGCTCCTTGATCTTGGCCTCGATCAGCGGCTTGTCGAAGGTCTCGTACCGGGTGGTCTTCGTCTCCGGCAGCAGCAGACCGATGATCTGGCTGCCGCCCGAGGCGGCGGAAGCGGTCGAAGAGGACGACGCCGACGAGGAGCTGCTGCTACCGGCCTTGCCACACGCAGCCATACCGAGGGCCATCGAGATCGCAGCGGTCGCGACCACGGTACGGCGAAGAGAAGTGTTCATCTGTGGGGTGCCTCCCTGACGCGGTCGCCACTTTGCGACCGAGGTGTCACGGAGTCAACATCGCTGGTGAGGCTGACGTCAATAAGTAAATCCTCAACACCCCGAATCCGAACCTTTTCGTTATCTTCCTGAAGGCACGACCGCAACCGAACGCTGGGAATCCCTACCCTCGGTCGCCGGCAATGCCCCAGAGTCACCCATCTCGGACATCACCAGCGCCAAGGCTCCAAGGACCTCGGCCCGGCCGCCCAGGGTGCCCGGGACCACCGAGAGCTGGCGTGCGGCGCTGGGGATGGCGTACCGCGCCACCGACTCCCGGATCGGGTCGAGCACCAGGTCACCGGCCTCGGCGAGGTCTCCGCCGAGGATCACCCGGCGCGGGTTCAGCAGGTTGCAGAGGTTCGCCACACCGGTGCCGATCTGCCGCCCGACGTCGGCCAGCACCCGGCGGCAGCCGAGGTCGCCGCGCTGGGCCAACTGGACCACCCGGGACAGCGTCAGGTCCGACCCGTGGCTGCTGGCCAGCAGGTTCAGGACATGGCGGGAGCCGACGAAGGTCTCCAGGCAGCCGCGGTTGCCGCAGCGGCAGACCGGGCCCGACTCGTCCAGGGTGATGTGGCCGATCTCGCCGGCCGTGCCGCCGGGGCCGCGGTAGATCTGCCCCGAGATCACCAGGCCCGCGCCGACGCCGCTGGCGACCTTGATGTAGGCCAGGTCGGACAGGCCGCGGCCGGCCCCCCAGACCAGTTCGCCGAGCGCGCCGAGGTTGGCGTCGTTGTCGACGTAGACGGGCATGCCGAGGCGGCTGGAGAGCTCGCGCCCGGGGGCGATCCCGGTCCAGCCGGGGAGGATCGCGGTGGAGCCCAGCGCGCCGGTCTCGCCGTCGATCGGGCCGGGGACGCCGAGGCCGACCCCGATCACCTTGTCGGTGCGGAAGCCGGTCTGCTCCAGCAGCCGGGCCACCAGCGTCTCGGCCCGGCCGAAGCCCTGGTCCGCCGAGGCGTCGGTGTCGATCGGCTCGCTCTCCTCGGCCAGCACCCGGTGGGCCAGGTTGCCCACCGCGACCCGGAGGTGGGAGTGGCCGAAGTCCACGCCCACCACGATCCCGGCGTCGGCGCTGAGCGAGACGCTGCGGGCCCGCCGTCCCCCGGAGGAGGTCGGCGTCACCACGACCGTGCCGACCTCTTTGAGCTCGCGGACGATATTGGACACCGTCGCGGCGGAGAGGCCGGTGGTCCTGGCGATCTCCGCCTGGGTGAGTGACCCTGCCATCCGGACCGCTCTGAGCACGCGCTCCAGATTGGCCCTGTGCAGAGAGGACTGCGATCCTGGCGTGTCCACCGACATGTTCTACCCTCCCGAGCCCTGGCGACCCGACCGTCCACCAGGACTCCGCCGCGTCATTGCGGCCGAGCTCACTACAACTTGTGAAGCCTAAGCTCAGCCAACCGGGTGTTCTCCCGTCAAGACTGAAGACAGATTGTTGCGAAACCTATGCCGCGAACGCGGACGAATCGGATGCTTCGCAGGCGGTCAAAGCCCTGGTCAGCGGACCTGCTCGCCAACGCCGTCCGGAATCCGGCAGAGTGTGCCCCATGCAAACCGCCGTACGCCGCCGTCCGGTCCAGCGCCGCAGCGTCGAACGCTTCGAGCGGATCCTCGACTCCTGCGCGGAGCTCCTGGACGACGTCGGCTACAGCGGGCTCACCACCAAGGAGGTGGCGCGGCGGGCGCGGGTGCCGATCGGCACCCTGTACCAGTTCTTCCCCGGGATGGACGGGCTGCTGCGGGCGCTGGCCCAGCGCAACCTGGACCACTTCACCGGCCGGCTAGCGCTCCGGGTCGAGGCCGAGCCGCCGCAGGACGTCGGGGCGCTGGTCGACCTGGCGGTCGAGGAGTACGTCGCGATGCACCGGAGCACCCCGGGCTTCGGTGTGGTCGACTTCGGCGGCGCGATGGCCGCGGGCGCGGAGCCGGACCGCGGAGCCGGACCGCGGGGCCGGCACCGGCGTCGGCGCACCGGGCCGCGCCGACGCCGCGGCGCTGGACGCCGTGCTGGGCGGCCGCTCGGCCGAGGGCGACCGGCTCTGGAGCGTCGCCACCGGCCTGCTCGCCGCCTCCCCGCGCCCGCACCCCCGGATCGCCCTGCGGATCGCCCTGGAGTGCGCCGGAGCCGTCCTCCGGCTGGCCTTCCAGCACGACCCCGAGGGGGACCCGGCCCTGATCGCCGAGTGCAGGCTGCTGATCCGCGGCTACCTCGCCTGACGGATCTCCGCCTCGGGCAGCCGTCCCGGTTCGAACACCGCCGCCGCGACCCGCAGCCGGGCGTCCAGGCGGTCCCAGAGCTGGTCGAGCAGCTCGCCGGGGCCGGCCGCCGCAGTGCGGAACTCGGCGTAGGGCTCCCCGGTGGCCACCTCGACGCCGTCCGAACGGTACGTGGTCATCAGCACCCCCTCCCCCGCCCGCAGGCCCTCGACCCGAAGCGTCATCCGGTCGGTCGCGGCACGTCCCGCGGCGCTGCGCCGGGCCGCGCCGAACCAGACCGCGCCGTCCCCGACCGCGCCGTTCTCGACCACGGCGGTGAGCCGGGGCGTGAAGATCGGCGGGTCCGGCTCGTAGTCCAGGCCGTCCAGTGCCTCGGCTGGCCGCAGGCCCGCCGCCAGCCGCGCGGCGACGGCGCCGACCTGCTCGCCGTTGCCGAACACCAGGCAGTCGGCGCTCTCCCGCACCGCGGTGTAGTGCCGCAGGCTGTCGTGACCGGTCGGTGCGGTTGGAGCGGTCGGACTGGTCGGAGCGGTCGGAGCCACCGTCAGTTCCCCTGCGGGGCCCCGGCGCAGTTCCCTGGCCCGGGAGGCGCCGCTGCGCCCGGTGAGGAAGTAGCCGCCGCTCAGGACGCCGTCCGCGGTCCGGCAGCAGAGCACGCCGCGCCCGGGGTAGGGGTTTCCGGTCAGCAGTTCGGTCAACTCCGGGATCATGCCGCCATCATGGCGGACGCCCGCCGCGGGGGGCACGGCGGGCGTCGGGAAGGGGTGATGCCGGGTCAGTAGCCGGTGTTCAGGCCCTTGTCCAGGGCGGCGACCTCGTCGCCGGTGCTGGTGTCGTTGTCCAGGGACCAGGCCATCACGCCGCCCAGGCCGAGGTCGCGGACGTAGGCGCCCTTGTCCCTGAGCACCTGGGGGGTGTCGTAGCTGTAGAAGGACTGGCTGGCCGCGTCGTACTTGGTGGTGGCGCCGGTGGTCCGGTTGAAGGTGACCGTGCCGGGGGTGTTCACCAGGACGTTGTACGGGATGCTGCCGAGGGTGCCGGTGGCGGGCTGGTAGAGGCCGTTGTTCTTCGGGCCGACCCCGCTCCAGCCGTAGCCGTAGAGCGGCGTGCCGAGGACGATCTTCTTCGCCGGGACGCCGTGCTTCAGGTAGTCGACCAGGACGCTGTCGATGTTGTAGTTCAGGTCCGCGGCCTTGGCCGGGTCCTTGGGGTCGCCGTGCAGGTTCGCGGCGTTGTTGGTCGGGCCGGTCGGCTCCCAGCTGCCGTGGAAGTCGTAGGCCATCAGGTTGAACCAGTCCACCGACTTCGCGGCCTTGGACAGTTCGAGCTGGGCGACCTTCGGCCGGCCGGCCGAGGTGTCGGCGGTGAGCAGGTAGTGCTTGTGGGTCTGCTTGCCCAGCGCGTCCAGCTGCTTGCGGAACTCCTGGAGCAGCAGCGTGAAGTTGTGGCCGTCCTGCGGGCTGGCCTGGTTGCCGTCGGCGCCGCCGCCGCCCGGGTACTCCCAGTCGATGTCGATGCCGTCGAAGATCCCGGCCGCCGCGCCCTGGCCGCCGTTGACGCCGTCCAGCACCGGCAGGTCGCCCTTGATGAACTGGTCGATGCAGGAGGAGACCAGCTTCGCCCGGGAGGCCGGGGTGGCCGCCGCGCTGGAGAAGTAGGTGGACCAGGACCAGCCGCCCAGGGTGATCATCGGGTGCAGCTGCGGGTACTTCGCCTTGAGCTCGCGGAGCTGGTTGAAGTTGCCCTTCAGCGGCTGGTCAGCGGTGTCGGCAACGCCGTTGACGGCCTCGTCCGCGCCGACCGGGCGCTGGTAGTCGGCCCAGGCGTCGCCCTGGCCGGCCTCGTTGGCCTCGAAGCAGGTGCCGTCCGCGCCGACGTTGCCGAACGCGTAGTTGAGTGTGGTGAGCTTGGCGGCCTGGCCGCTGGTGTCGACCTTCTTGGCGGAGAAGCCGCTGTAGATCGACCACTGGGTGAAGAAGCCGACCCGCTGGCCGACAAGGTGCTTGGCTGAGTGGCTGGGAAAGCCGGGGAAGCCGTGGGCGGAGGCGCTCGGGCCGGCGGCGAGAACCGTGCCGGTGGCGAGCGCGAGGACGGAGATCAGCCCGGTGGCCTTGCGGCCGGAAACGGACGAACGCATGAGCGACCCTCTCAGGGGGTGAGCAGCGCAAAATTGGTCTGGACCAAGTGAAGAACAGGTATAGGCCAATCACGCACTCAGCACAAGAGGCGAACGGGAAACGGCTGTGCCCCCGCTCGTCGCGAGCGGGGGCACAGCCGTCTGACTTTCCGTCAAGCCGCTTGACTACTTGGCGATCAGCGACCGCAGCACGTACTGCAGGATGCCGCCGTTGCGGTAGTAGTCGGCCTCACCGGGGGTGTCGATCCGCACCTTGGCGTCGAACTCGACGTCGCCCGCCTTGACCTTGACGGTCTCCGGGATGCCGCCGTCGTTCAGCGCGGTGACGCCGGTGACCGAGAAGGTCTCCTCGCCGGTCAGGCCCAGCGAGTCGGCCGTGGCGCCCTCCGGGAACTGCAGCGGGAGGACACCCATGCCAATCAGGTTCGAGCGGTGGATCCGCTCGTACGACTCGGCCACGACGGCCTTGACGCCCAGCAGCGCGGTGCCCTTGGCGGCCCAGTCGCGGGAGGAGCCGGAGCCGTACTCCTTGCCCGCCAGGATCACCAGCGGGGTGCCCGCGGCCTGGTAGTTCTGCGCGGCGTCGTAGATGAACGACACCGGCGCGTCGGCCTGGGTGAAGTCGCGGGTGTAGCCGCCCTCGGTGCCCGGCGCGATCTGGTTGCGCAGCCGGATGTTGGCGAAGGTCCCGCGGATCATCACCTCGTGGTTGCCGCGGCGCGAGCCGTACGAGTTGAAGTCGCGCTTCTCCACGCCGTGCTCGGTGAGGTACTGCGCGGCCGGGGTGCCCGGCTTGATGTTGCCGGCCGGGGAGATGTGGTCGGTGGTGACCGAGTCGCCCAGCTTGGCCAGCACCCGGGCGCCGGCGATGTCGGTGACCGGGCTCGGCTCGTGCGCCATGCCCTCGAAGTACGGGGGCTTCCGGACGTAGGTGGACTCGCCGTCCCACTCGAAGGTGTCGCCGGTGGGGATCGGCAGCGACTGCCAGCGCTGGTCGCCCGCGAAGACGTCCGCGTAGTCCTTGCTGAACATGTCCTGGTCGATCGAGGAGGCCACGACGTCGGCGATCTCCTGCTCGGTCGGCCAGATGTCGGCCAGGTAGACCGGCTTGCCCTCGGCGTCGGTGCCCAGCGCGTCCCGGGTGATGTCGACGTTCATGTTGCCCGCGATGGCGTAGGCGACCACCAGCGGCGGCGAGGCCAGGTAGTTCATCTTGACGTCGGGGTTGATCCGGCCCTCGAAGTTGCGGTTGCCGGAGAGCACCGAGACCGCGGCCAGGTCGTGCTCGTTGATCGCGGCCGAGACCTCCTCGATCAGCGGGCCGGAGTTGCCGATGCAGGTGACGCAGCCGTAACCGACCAGGTCGAAGCCCAGCTTCTCCATGTAGGGGACCAGGCCGGCCTTCTCGTAGTAGTCCATGACCACCTTGGACCCGGGGGCCAGCGTGGTCTTGACCCACGGCTTGGCGTGCAGCCCGCGCTCCACCGCCTTCTTGGCGAGCAGGGCCGCGCCCAGCATCACCGAGGGGTTGGAGGTATTGGTGCAGGAGGTGATCGAGGCGATCACCACCGCGCCGTTGTCGATCTCGTAGGTCGAGCCGTCGGCGGCGGTGACCACGGTCGGCTGGTGGAAGCCGTTGGTGACGGCCGGGGAGTCGGAGGCCGGGAAGGACTCCTTGCCGGACTCGTCGTCCACCGCGATGTAGTCGCGCACCGCGTGCCGGAAGCGCTCGGCGGCCTCGGCCAGCACCACCCGGTCCTGCGGGCGCTTCGGCCCGGCGATGGAGGGGACGACGGTGGCCAGGTCCAGCTCGATGTACTCGGAGTAGACCGGCTCGACCGACGGGTCGTGCCACAGGCCCTGGGCCTTGGCGTACGCCTCGACCAGGGCGAGCTGCTGCTCGCTGCGGCCGGTCAGCTTCAGGTAGGAGATGGTCTCCGCGTCGATCGGGAAGATCGCGCAGGTGGAGCCGAACTCCGGCGACATGTTGCCGATGGTGGCGCGGTTGGCGAGCGGGATCGAGCTGACGCCCTCGCCGTAGAACTCCACGAACTTGCCGACCACGCCGTGCTTGCGCAGCATCTCGGTGATGGTCAGCACCAGGTCGGTGGCGGTGGCCCCGGCCGGCAGCGCGCCGTTCAGCTTGAAGCCGACCACCCGCGGGATCAGCATGGAGACCGGCTGGCCCAGCATCGCGGCCTCGGCCTCGATGCCGCCGACGCCCCAGCCCAGCACGCCCAGGCCGTTGACCATGGTGGTGTGCGAGTCGGTGCCGACGCAGGTGTCGGGGTAGGCCTGGCCACCCCGGACCATGACCGTGCGGGCCAGGTGCTCGATGTTGACCTGGTGCACGATGCCGGTGCCCGGCGGGACCACCTTGAACTCGTCGAACGCGGTCTGGCCCCAGCGCAGGAACTGGTAGCGCTCCTTGTTGCGGCCGTACTCGATCTCGACGTTCTGCGAGAAGGAGTCCTTGGTGCCGAACTTGTCGGCGATGACCGAGTGGTCGATGACCAGCTCGGCCGGGGCCAGCGGGTTGATCTTGGCCGGGTCGCCGCCCAGCTCCTTCACGGCCTCGCGCATGGTCGCCAGGTCGACGACGCAGGGGACGCCGGTGAAGTCCTGCATGATCACCCGGGCGGGCGTGAACTGGATCTCCTGGTTGGGCTGGGCGGTGGCGTCCCAGCCGCCGAGCGCGCGGATGTGGTCGGCGGTGATGTTCGCGCCGTCCTCCGTCCGGAGCAGGTTCTCCAGGAGCACCTTCAGGCTGTAGGGAAGGCGCGCGGCGCCCTCGACCTTGTCCAGCTTGAAGATCTCGTACGACTCGTCGCCCACCTGCAGCGAGCTGCGGGCGTCGAAGCTGTTGGCGGACACGACTGTCTCCCTGAGTGTCTTACCGAGGATATCTTGATGTCGAGATAACCATAGTGCATCGTGCCGGGGCATGCGACGCGCCACCCCCCTGGGGACGCGCCCGTCACCGCGTCGACTCCAGGATGCGGTCGAGTGTCCGGCGTCCCGTTCCGCTCATCGTCGGATTGCTCTCGACGTAGTACCAGACCAGGCCCATCGCCTGTTCGAAGGCCCAGGCCTTGCCGCGCTCCCACTCCAGGTCGTCGCAGGCCAGGGCCCGCCGGAGGACGTCCCTCGGGCCCGGCCGCAACAGGTGCCAGGCGCCGACCAGATCCAGCGCGGGGTCGGCCGGGCCGAAGCCCCCGGTGTCAAGTACGCCGCTGAGCCGGTCCCCGCTGACCAGTACGTTGCCGGGGATCAGGTCACCGTGGCTCATCACGTCGGCGGCCGTGCGCGGCAACTCCCGGAGGCGGAGCCAGAGCCGGCGCAGCCGGGGCACGTCGAGCAGCCCCCTGCTCTCCGCGAAGCACTTCGCCATCCAGTCGTCGTGGTCGGCGAGAACGCCGCCGCGGTTCCCGCCGCTGAAACGCCGCCCCCGGGTATCGGCGTTTCGCAGGGCTGCGATGAAGGCCGCGAGGTCCTCGGCGAAGGCGTCCGACCCGCTCGGGTCGGCATCCGCGGCGACCGTGCCCGGCAGCCAGGTCTGGACCGACCAGGGCATGGGGTAACCCGGTCCGGGCCTTCCCAGGGCCACGGGCTCCGGAACCGGGAACCGGGACACCTGCGCCAGCTCCGCGCTCGCTCGGGCCTCCCGTTCCAGAACCGCCAGCGCCTGCGCGGCATCGGTCAGGCGCAGCGGGAAACGCGCGGAGAGGTCGTCCCCGATCCGGAAGACGGCATGGACCGTCCCGGCGGTCGACAGCGGTCGGACCGCCTTGCCGCTCCACTGCGGGAACTGCCCCCGGATCAAGGCCGCGACGATGTCGGCGGTCACGTCCACCTGGTCACTGTGCATGGTCAATCTCGCAGGTCCTTCCCCTGGTGGTCGTCGGCGCGTCGGGTGCCGGCGGCGGCGGAGCGGGGTCACGCTGGGCACATGGATTCTGCCCGGCCCGGGAACCCCGGGCACCGGCTGCACGGACCGTGGCTGTGGCTGGCGGTGCTCGGCGGCTTCGCGGTGATGGTGGCCGGCTACTACACCCTGCCGGTGGAGACGTTCGGCCCCGAGCGGCCGGTGCTCAGCTGGCTGAGCCTGCTCTGCGCACTGGCCCTGCTCGGCGGGCTGCTGGTGCGGCAGATCCAGCTGGTGCTGCTGGACTCCGACCGCGGCCGTCCCGGGGTGGTCATCATCATGCTGATCTTCCTGTCGCTGGTGGTCTTCGCCTCCGCGTACCTGGGGCTCTCCCGGCAGCGCGGACAGTTCAGCGGGCTGAGCACGCACACCGACGCGCTCTACTTCACCGTGGTCACCCTGGCCACGATCGGCTACGGCGACATCCACCCCACCGGGCAGGACGCCCGGCTGGTGGTGATGGTGCAGGTCGGCTACAACCTGGTGTTCCTGGCCACCGGGGCCTCCGCGCTCACCCTCAGGGCGCGCGGCCGGGCCACGACCCGGATCCGGTCCCACACGGCGCCGCCGCACGGGGAGGAGTCGGACCCGCCTGCTACCTTCCCGGCATGATGCGCACCGTGCCGCTCACCGCGGATGAGAAGGAAACCCTGTACGTCGCTCTCGACCGGCATCGCGACGTGGTGCTGTGGAAGCTGGACGGGCTGGACGACGAGCAGCTGCGGCGGCCGATGACCCCCTCCGGCACCACCGCACTGGGCATGCTGAAGCACCTTGCCGCGTGCGAGTACGGCTGGTTCTGCCAGACCTTCGGCCGACCCACCGAGGCCGCGGTCGAGGCGCTGGACGAGTCGGCCGAGACCGACCCGGACGCCGACTGGCGGATCGAGCCGGACGAGAGCACCGCCGACGTCCTGGCCTTCTACGCCCGCTCCCGCGCCGCCGCCGACCTGGCCATCCAGGAGATCGACCTGGAGGCCACCGGTACCTCCTGGAGCGGCCGGACGGTGTCGATGCGCTGGGTGCTGGTGCACATGCTGGAGGAGGTCGCCCGGCACGCCGGCCAGCTCGACATCATCCGCGAGCTGCTCGACGGCGCGACCGGCGACCACCAGCGGACCTGAACGGCCGTCAGCGACCCGAGCCGTCAGCGGGACCTGAACGGCCGTCAGCTGCCGGTGGCGGTCGCGCTGAGCGTGCCCTCGCCGAGGGCATGCGCCGCCAGCCCGTCCACGTCGTAGACCGGCACCGCGCCGAGCTTCGTCGGGGCGTAGCCCTTGGGCAGCGCGTAGACGGTGAACTCGTAGGTGTCGGTGGTGTGCGTGGGCGGGCACGGGGCCTTCCAACCGACGACCGTCCTGCCCTGCGGGGCGCCGCCCTCGGCGACGCCCTTGACCGCGGGCGGGATCTGGACCACGTACCAGTGGTGGTACGTCCCGCCGGGGGCCGAGGGGTCGTCCACGACCAGGGCCAGCCAGCCCGTGTCCGCGGGCACCCCGGACCAGGCCAGGGCGGGGACGGTGCCGTCGCCCGCGCAGGTGAACCGCACCGGGATGACGCCGTCCTGCTGGAAGTCGGCGCTGGTGACCGTGATCGCCGCCGGCGCCGTCGGGTGCACGGCAGCACCGCCCCCTCCCCCGCAGCCGGTGACCGCGCCCAGCATGCACAGCGCGCCCAGCCCCAGCGCCCCGACCCGTACCACCCGACGCACGCTCAGATCCGGCATACCGGCCCCCGATTAGGTCTAGACCAACTCTCCCGGGGGACCCTACCTCAGTCGCCGAGCGTGGCGACCATGATCGCCTTGATGGTGTGCAGCCGGTTCTCGGCCTGGTCGAAGACCACCGAGTGCGCGGACTCGAACAGCTCGTCGGTGACCTCCAGCTCACTCAGCCCGGTGGTCGCGTGCAGTTGCCGGGCCACCTCGGTGCCGAGGTCATGGAAGGCCGGCAGGCAGTGCAGGAACTTCACCGCCGGGTTTCCGGTCGCGCGGACCGTGTCCATCGAGACCTGATACGGCGTCAGCAGCTCGATCCGCTCGGCCCACACCTCCTTGGGCTCGCCCATGGACACCCAGACGTCGGTGTAGAGGAAGTCCGCGCCGACCACGCCCGCCGCGACGTCCTCGGTGACGGTGATCCTGGCGCCGCTGCGCGCGGCCAGCTCCCGGGCCTGCGCCTGGACCTCCTCGGCGGGCCACAGCTTCCTCGGGGCGACGATGCGGATGTCCATCCCCAGCAGCGCGCCGGTGACCAGCAGCGAGTTGCCCATGTTGTTGCGGGCGTCGCCGAGGTAGGCGAGGGCCACCTCGGCCAGCGGCTTGGTGCTGTGCTCCTGGACGGTGAGGACGTCCGCGAGCATCTGGGTCGGGTGCCACTCGTCGGTCAGGCCGTTCCAGACCGGGACGCCCGCGTGCGCGGCCAGTTCCTCGACGATCTCCTGGCCGTGGCCCCGGTACTGGATGCCGTCGAACATCCGCCCGAGCACCCGGGCGGTGTCCTTCACCGACTCCTTGGCCCCCAGGTGCGAGCCGCTGGGGTCGAGGTAGGTGGTGCGCGCGCCCTGGTCGGCGGCGGCCACCTCGAAGGCGCAGCGGGTGCGGGTGGACCCCTTCTCGAAGACCAGCGCGACGTTCTTGCCGCGCAGCCGCGGCTGCTCGGTGCCCGCGTACTTGGCGGCCTTCAGCCGGGCCGACAGGTCGAGCAGGAAGCGGAACTCCTGGGGGGTGAAGTCGACCTCCTTGAGGAAGTGCCGGTGCCGCAGGTTGAAGGCCATGTCGGACTCCTGGATTGACGGTCGTGAGCGCGGATGCGGCAACTATATACGAGCGGAGGCATTATTATGCAGTCAGTCGAGGATCCGTTCCATCTCCAGCTCGTTCGCGGTCGGATCGAGCGGATAGGGGACGGTGTTGCCGGTCCGGGTGAACCCGTGCCGCTCGTAGAAGGCGATGGCACGGGCGTTGGCCTCGTGCACCTCCAGCAGCAGGCGGCCCACCTTCGCCTCGTCCCTGGCCCACCGCAGGACCGCGTCCAGCAGGGCGTCGGTCGCCCCGGCCTTCGCGCCCCGGTGGCCGGGGTGCACCCAGACCCCGACCAGCCAGGCGAGGTCGCCGGCGGCTGCAGGGTCACCGGGGTCCCCGGGGACGTAGGCGTTCATCGCGCCGACCCAGTCGCCGGTGGCCTCGTCCACGGCGACGTACCCGGTGTTGCCGGGCCGGGTGCAGCGGGCGGCCCGGAAGGCCCACTCCTCGGCCGGGTGGGCCAGGGCGTCCTGGTAGGTCTCCAGGTAGGCGAGCGGGGTGTCCTGGAGCATCTGCAGCCGGATGGCGCGGGTGCGCGAGGCGTCCTCGGGCCGGACGCGGTCGATGCGGTAGAGCGGCGGCATACGGGTCGTTCCTTCGGTGCGGGGTGCGGGGTGGAGTACTGGGTGCGGGGTGGAGTACTGGGTGCGGGCTGGAGTGCGGGCGGGTCGGTTCAGCGGCTCAGAGCCGCGGGTCCACCGGCTCGGACTCCAGTGCGAGGACGGCGAACACGGCCTCGTGCACCCGCCACAGCGGCTCCCCCGCCGCCAGCCGGTCCAGCGCCTCCAGGCCGAGGGCGTACTCACGCAGCGCGAGCGAGCGCTTGTGGCCGAGCGTACGTGAGCGCAGCCGGTCGAGGTTGGCGGGCAGGGTGTAGTCCGGGCCGTAGATGATCCGCAGGTACTCCCGGCCGCGGACCTTCACCCCCGGCTGCACCAGCCGTCCGCCCTCCGGCCGGACCAGCGAGGCCAGCGGCTTGACCACCATGCCCTCGCCCCCGGCCGCGGTCAGTTCCTCCCACCAGGCGGTGGCGGCGACGACCGACTGCTCGTCGGCGGTGTCGACGAACACCCGGCCGGTGGCCTTGAGCAGGCCGGAGCCGTCCGCGTCGACCAGCCCGTCGATCCAGGCGAGGTGCTGGTCCTGCGGGCGGACGGCCAGGTCGGCGCCCTCGGCGGCGAGGATCTGGAACGGCGCCAGCCTGATCCCGTCCAGGCCGTCCACCGGCCAGCAGTAACGCCGGTAGGCCTCGGTGAAGGCGGAGGCGTCCGCCTGCCGGGCCGACTGACGCGCGGTCAGCTCGGCGACGTCCACGTCCCGGGCGCGGGCGGCCTCCAGCGCGGCGAGGGCGGCGGGCAGTGCCGCCCCGGCCGCCGTGCCGACCGCGGCGTACTGCCGCTTGAGCAGACCGGTGGCCTTGAGCGACCACGGCAGCAGCTCGGCGTCCAGCAGCAGCCAGTCGCTTTCCAGCTGGTCGAATAGGCCGGAGCCCAGCGCCGCGGTGCGCAGCCGGTCCAGGACCGCGCCGGTCA
This sequence comes from Streptacidiphilus cavernicola, assembly GCF_042510955.1. Lineage (NCBI taxonomy): Bacteria > Bacillati > Actinomycetota > Actinomycetes > Kitasatosporales > Streptomycetaceae > Streptacidiphilus > Streptacidiphilus cavernicola. Next base: position 39,322 of record NZ_JBHFAB010000030.1, on the reverse strand, counting down.
GCGCCTCGTCGTCGAGGAAGGCGCGGCCGGTCCTGGTCCAGATCGCGCCGCCGGTGGCGACACCGAAGCGCTTCTCCAGCGCGGAGCCGTCGGCGTCGCGGCCGAGCAGCAGCACGGCGCGCGAGCCCATGTGCTTCTCCTCGCAGACCACCTGGCGCACGCCGTCGGCGAGGTACCCGGCGAAGGCCTCGGCCGGGTGCTCCAGGTAGCCGTCCCGACGCGAGGTGGCGACCGGGGCCATGGTCGGCGGCAGGTAGGCGAGCAGTCGCGGGTCCAGCGCGAAGCGGCTCATCACCTCCAGCGCGGCGGCGGCGTTCTCCTCCTTGACGGCGACCCGGCCGTGGTTGACGGTCTCCACGATCCGGCGGCCCTGGACGTCGGACAGCGCCAGCGGGCGGCCCTCGCGTGCCCCCGGGGCGTCCGTGATCAGCGGGCGGACCGGCTCGTACCAGACCTGCTCGGCCTCGACCGAGACCAGTTCGCGCTCGGGGTAGCGCAGCGCGGTCATGGTCCCGCCGAAGACGCAGCCGGTGTCCAGGCAGATGGTGTTGTTGACGAAGCTCGCGGTCGGGGTCGGGGTGTGGCCGTAGACCACCAGGGCGCGGCCCCGGTACTCCTCGGCCCAGGGGTAGCGGACGGGCAGGCCGTACTCGTCGGTCTCGGTGGTGTCGCCGTACAGGGCGTGCGAGCGGACCCGGCCGGAGGTGCGGCCGTGGTACTTCTCCGGCAGCCCGGCGTGGCAGACCACCAGCTTGCCGTCGTCCAGCAGGTAGTGGCTGACCAGCTTGTCGATGAAGGCGCGGACCTCGGCGGTGAAAGCCTCGGGCTCGGCGGCCAGCTGGTCCAGCGACTCCTGGAGGCCGTGACTGACCGTCACCTTGCGCCCGGACAGCGCCCGGCCGAGCTTGTTCTCGTGGTTGCCGGGGACGCACAGCGCGTTCCCGGCCCCGACCATGCCCATCACCAGCCGCAGCACGCCCGGGGTGTCCGGGCCACGGTCGACCAGGTCGCCGACGAAGACGGCGGTCCGGCCGTCCGGGTGCACGGCGTCGACGGCGCGGCCTTCCGGGTCCAGGGTGACCGCGTAGCCGAGCCGGCCGAGCAGGGTGACCAGCTCGGAGCGGCAGCCGTGGATGTCGCCGACGATGTCGAACGGGCCGGTGAGGTGGCGCAGGTCGTTGTAGCGCTTCTCGTAGACGATCTCGGCGGCGTCCACCTCGGCCGTGCCGCGCAGCACATGGACCTTGCGGAAGCCCTCGCGCTCCAGGAACTTCATCGAGCGGCGCAGCTCCCGCTGCTGACGCTTGATCACATGCGGGCTGAACCCGGCCCGGTCCGGGCGCAGCGCGTTGCGCTCGGCGCAGACCTGCTCCGGGACGTCCAGGACGATCGCCACCGGCAGCACGTCGTACTCGCGGGCCAGGTTCACCAGGTGCCGCCGGGACTCGGGCTGGACGTTGGTGGCGTCGATTACGGTGACCCGGCCCGCCGCGAGGCGCTTGCCCGCGATGTAGTGCAGCACGTCGAAGGCGTCCGTGGTGGCCGCCTGGTCGTTGGGGTCGTCGGAGACCAGGCCGCGGCAGGCGTCGGAGGAGACCACCTGGGTGGGCAGGAAGTGCCGCGCGGCGAAGCTGGACTTGCCGGAGCCGGTGGTGCCGACCAGGACCACGAGGGAGAGGTCGGGGACGGGGAGCTTACGGGTCGGGGCGGGGACCGCGGCCGGGGCGGGGACCGCGGCCGGGGCGGCGGCAGTGGCCGGGGTCGGCACGGCCGGGGTCTCGTTCGGGGTCGGGGTCTCGTCGCTCATCGGGCTGCGGCTTCCTGGACGGGCACGGCGGAGGTAGTGGAGCTAGTGGAGGCAGTGGAGATAGTGGCGGTGCTTCGGGTGAAGGTGGCGAGCTGGGTCGGCGGGCCGACCTCGGGGTCGTCCGGGCCGACCGGCCCGAAGCCGACGGTGTAGCCGTAGCTCTCGGCGACCTGCCCGGCCCAGGCCCGGAACTGCGCCCGGTCCCACTCGAAGCGGTGGTCGGCGTGCCGGACGTGCCCGGCCGGGAGGGACTCCCAGCGGACGTTGTACTCGGCGTTGGGCGTGGTCACCACGACCGTGCCGGGACGGGCGGAGCCGAACACGGCGTACTCCAGCGCGGGCAGCCGCGGCGGGTCGACATGCTCGATCACCTCGGACAGGACCGCCGCGTCATAGCCGGTCAGCCGGGCGTCGGTGTACGTCAGCGCGCCCTGGACCAGTCGGACCCGCTGCGCCTGACGCTCGGACATCCGGTCCAGGTGCAGCCGCCGGGCGGCGATGCCCAGCGCCCGCGAGGACACGTCCACGCCGAGCACCTCGGTGATCCGCGACTCCTTCAGCAGCGCGCCGACCAGGCTGCCCTCGCCGCAGCCCAGGTCCACCACCCGGGTCGCCCCGGCCGCGCGCAGCACCTCGACGATCGCGGCACGGCGCTGGACCGCCAGCGGGGTCGCCTTCTCCTCGGCCTCGACCTCCGCCTCGGTCTCCTGCTCCGGGACGGCGTTGTCGATCTCCTCGACCTCCCGGTCGTCGGCCTCGGCGAGCCGGGCCAGCTCCAGCTGCTCCATCGCACTGCGGGCCAGCGACCAGCGCCGGGCCAGGTAGCGCCGAGTGATCAGCGCCAGCTCCGGGTGCTCCCCCAGCCAGCCCCCCGCCCGCAGCAGCTTGTCCACCTCGTCCGGTGAGACCCAGTAGTGCTTGGCGTCGTCCAGCACCGGCAGCAGCACATAGAGCTGGCTCAGCGCATCGGCCAGCCGCAGCGTCCCGGTCAGGGTGAGCCCGACGTAGCGGGAGTCGCCCCACTCCGGGAACCCCGGGTCCAGCGGCACCGCCTCAGCCTCCACCTGCCACCCCAGCGGCTCGAACAGTCGGCGGACCAGCTCGGGGCCGCCGTCCTGACCGGCCCTGGCCGGCAGCGCGGGCACGGTGACGACCAGCGGCAGCGCGGCCTCCGCCAGTTCGGGACGCAGATCGCAACGGCCCTTCATCGCACTCTTGAAGACCGCGCTCAGCGCCACCGCGAGCAGCGAGGACGCCGCGTACGGGCGGTCGTTGACGTACTGCGCCAGCGCGAAGTCCGGCGATCCGCCACGCCCCTTCCCCCGCCCGCGCCGAACCAGCGCGATCGGGTCCACCTCCAGCAGCAGCGCGGCAGTGCAGCGCTGCTCGGTAGCCTCGGGGTAGAACACATGCGCAAGGCCATGGGACGTCGCGAAGGACTGAGCCCGGTCCGGATGCTTGTGCAGCAGGAAGCCCAGGTCGGTCGCAGGGTGGTCGGGGGTGCCGGTGGTGCTGATCGTCAGGAACACACGATCGAGTATCGCCGGACAGGACGGCGAGGCCTACTGACTTTCGTCCTACACGGTCCACTCGCAAGTTGTCCGAATCGTCGGACTCAGGCCGCCGACGAGGTTGGCATAGCCGATCATGCGGCAAACTGGAGGCATGAGCAGGTATGCCGTCGCCAAGCCGTATGCGCTCCCGATCTCACTGGAACTGCTGGTCGGGCCCACGACCGGCACGGTCGTTCTGCCGCGGCATCTCGACTGGGGCCCGCACTACAGCTATGACCTGGCGGATCATGCGGATCTCGTGCTGATGTACGAGCGCGTGATCCGGGAGGCTCAGACCTCCGAGGATCTCCACGCCTACGTGAATCACGGCGAACTGCTGAGAGTCTGGCCCGAAGTGTTCCTGCCCCGAGAGGCCCGCGCAGCCTGGCAGGCGCGCTTCCCCGAGCTCGGGTCGACGGCGGCTGCCGCATAGTGGACGATCTACACCAGCGCCTGATCAGAATCGGACTCGATGCCCTCGCTGAGGACTATGGCTACGCCCTCGCCGGCGGCTACGCCGTACAGGCCCACCGCATTGTCGATCGGCTCAGCGATGACGTCGACCTCTTCGCGCCGATCGATCGTGCCACGAAGGAGATGCCAGCGGCCGTGGCGCGAGCCGTTGCGGCGTACGAGGCCGCCGGCTACTCGGTCGAGGTTGCCCAGCAGGTACCGACCTACGCCCGCATGAACGTCACTGACCCGACCACTGGGCACCAGAGCAAAGTCGAGTTGGTCGCCGAGTTCCTTCACCACCCGCCAGTGTCCTCCGACCTCGGGCCGGTCCTCCACCGCGACGACGTCGCGGCCGGCAAGACCGGCGCGCTGTTCAGCCGGGCGGAGGTCCGCGACGCCATCGACGTCGACGGACTCCTCAAGGCCGGATACAGCCGCCGACACCTGATCGAACTCGCCGCGCAGAATGATGCCGGACTCGACGAGCGGATGTTCGCCGACGCGCTACACCGAGTGGCACGTTACAGCGACAGGCAATTCGCTGCCTACGGGCTCGATGCGGCTGCGGCATCCGCGATCCGCGAGCAATTCGCCGCCTGGCATCGCGAGCTCGGGGGAACCTAGGGCTTTACCGCCGTGATTCGGGTGCCGCTCCCCTGGCACCTGGTCAGTCCAACGCTCCGGCAGTCAGTTCCTGTGCCAGGAAGGCCACCGACGTGTCGATCAGGGCGGGTACGTCGGGGCAGCCGACGAAGCAGTGTCCGGCGTCCGGCACCGGGAGGTAGGTGGAACGCGCTCCCGCCTCCAGCAGCTTGGCGTGCAGCGACTCGCTGTGCCGGGGCGGAAGCTGCTTGTCGGCGGTGCCGTGGAGCAGAAGGAAGGGCGGCGCCGCCTCCGACACCTGGGTGAGCGGGCTGGCCTGGACAGCCGACTCGGGGAGTTGCGCCGAGGCGCCTCCGAGGAGTCGGCCGATGGGCCCGTCGGGGTTCTCCGGCGCCATCGCCGTCAGATCGGTCGCCGGATACCAGAGCACGGCGGCCGAGACCCCCTCGGACGAGAGCGCTGCGAGCGCCGCGAGGGTCGCCCCTGCCGACTCGCCCCAGATGCCGAGGCGCGACAGGTCCAGGCCGAGTGTGTCGGCAAAGGTCCGCAGATATGCCAGCGCGGCCTGGACGTCGTCGAGTTGAGCGGGGAAGCGGGCTTCCCCGGAGAGCCGGTAGTCGATGGTCGCGACCGCGATACCGGCTTCGAGCAGTGCCTCGAAGACCGCCCCCGGAGCCACCGTGTCCGGCAGGTACCGACGGTCCCCGGACCAGAAGGCGCCACCGTGTATCCAGACCACCACCGGCACCGGCCCGGACGTCCCCTCAGGAAGGTGCAGGTCCAGCAGGAGTGGCCGATATCCCTGGGGCAGCGAGAAGCTGATGCCCTCGTAGACCAGGCCTCCGGTCGGCGTGGTGCGCGGCTTGACGGGAGGCAGGAAGGGATCCATGGCCGGTAACGCTAGCTCCGCGTCCCCTGCGGATCAATGGCCTCCGCGACGTTCGGCGCCCGTCCGTGGGAGAGGGGACGGGCGCCGACGCGTCGGTCAGGGGTAGTGGGGGTGTATCGGTCAGGGGTAGTAGGGGGTGTAGGTGACGGCGCTGACCTTCAGGTAGCGGGCGCCGTCCGCGGTGGCCCAGGTGGAGGAGTCGGGGTTGCCGGGCCAGTCGCCGCCGACAGCGGTGTCGATGATGAAGTGCATGCCGACGCCGGAGGCGGTGGAGAACCACTTGGTGCCGGTGAAGACGCCGTCGACCCAGAAGTCGATGTGGTCGGGCCACCAGGTGAACGAGTAGGTGTGGAAGGCGTTGGTCCAGCCGCTGGAGTTGTTCACCGCCCACTGGGTCTGGTTGTTGCTGGGGTCGTGGAAGGTCTGGTAAGCGGTGTTCGGGCGGGAGCCGACGATCTCGGCGGCGTCCATCTCGGGCAGCCACGGGTTGAGGTACGCCCCCCACACGGCGGGCAGCAGACCGTCGCCGTTGGGCATGCTGGCGGTGAAGCTGTAGGTGCCGTAGCCGTACAGGGCCTTGGACTCCACGCGGCCCGAGTCGTACACGCCGCCACCGGCGTTGTACGTCTTGATCATCAAGGTGCCGCCGTCGTACCAGACGCAGTTGGGGGTGTAGGTCTCCAACTCGTTGTTGGCCGTCCACCGGCCGCTGACGACGTTCCAGAAACTGAGGGAGTTCAAGGACTGCGGCGAGCCCCAGGAGCTGGCGTGGGCGGGGACGGCGGTGAGGGTGAGCAGCAGGCACGCCGCCAGGGCTGCTATCAGCAGCCGCGCGGGTTTGCGGAGGGTCAGGGGCATGGGGGTACCTCCCGATACTTCGGGCCGAAGGGGTGGTTCGGACGGTGGAGCGAGCGCGGTGGGCGCGGTGGGGAGCGCAGGCCGGGCCGGGATGAGTGGAAGCGCTTCCGGTTCAAGGCGCCGCAAAGTTGGCGCTTCCCAGCTGGCACATCAAGCGACTTGCCGCAGTCGCAGTGAGGCCAACGGAAAGGCCCGCCCTCCTCTTTTGGAAGCGCTTCCACTTATTCACGATGATTGGCCGGGAGTGACGGGGTGTCAAGAGTGTCAACACGAGATTTCGTGCAGATGAGCACGGTCCAACACTGGAGACCGCATATGGAAGCGCTACCATCGACGCTTCGGCGCTGAGTGGCGACCGGGCGTCCGCAGCAGGGACTGCCGGCTACTCCGGAAAGGCAGGACGGATGCGGACGACTCCCCGGCGGCAGCCCACCTTGGACGAGGTCGCAGCTCGTGCCGGGGTGTCGCGCACCGCGGCGTCACGGGCGATCAACAACAATCCGCACGTCAGCCAGTCCAAACGGGACGCGGTGCAGAAGGCGGTGCAGGAACTGGGCTACGTCCCCAACCCGACGGCGCGGGCCCTCGCCACGCGCCGGGTGGGTGCGGTCGTCCTCGCGGTGTCCAGCGACGAGCCCGCCCTGTTCGCCGACCCCTTCTTCGCCGAAGTCACGGTCGGGGTCAGCTCGTTCCTCGAAGAGACCGACCTGGAACTGATCCTCCTGCTCGCCCACACCCCGCGCGGCACGGACCGGCTCCAGCGCATCCTGGCCTCCCGCCGCGCCGACGGCCTGATGCTCATGGCCGTACGCGGCGACGACCAGCTGGCGCACCTGGCCCAGCGGACGGACCTGCCGGTGGTCTTCGGCGGCCTGCCGCTGCACGGCACACCCCGCTGGTATGTGGATCCCGACAACCGGGGAGGCGGGCGGCTGGCCGCGGAACACCTGCTGCGCGGCGGCCGACGCCGGATCGCGATGATCACCGGGCAGGTCGACCTGCAGGCGTCCGTCGCACGCGAACGGGGCTTCCGCGAGGCCCTGGCCCTGGCCGGGGCCTCCCTGAGCGCGCTGGAGGCCGGGGACTTCACCGTGGACGGGGGCGAAGCGGCGATGGAACGCCTGCTCGCGGCGCACCCGGACCTCGACGCGGTCTTCGCCGCCGGCGACAACATGGCGCTGGGCGCGCTGCGCACGCTGCGGCGCCACGGCCGCACCGTGCCGCGGGACGTCGCCCTGGTCGGCTTCGACGACCTCGCCGGCGCACCTCACGCCGACCCGCCGCTGACGACCGTCCACCAGCCGGCCCGCGCCCTGGGCCGCGAGATGGCACGCATGCTCACCGACGTCATCGACGGCCAGGACCCCAGCCCCCTCATCCTCCCGACCCGCCTCACCGTTCGCGAGAGCGCCCCCGGGGATCAGCCCTAGGCGGACGGGCCACGGGGCCCGCCCGAGCGCCACGCCACGACGCGACGTCACACGACGCGACGCGGACGCCGCGCCGCCCGTACCGTCCCCCCGTAGGGCGGTGCGGGCGGCGCGGGCCGGGCCGGCTACCGCAGTGCGGGCTGGGCCAGCTGCGCCAACTGCAGTGCCTGCTGCGGGAACCAGGCACCGGCCGCCGGGTCCACCTGGCCCCACAGCGGGTCGAACTGCGCCTGCGAGGCCGCGTCGGTGGGCCAGCCCGGCCGGGTGTAGGCCGTGTAGTCCCACGCCCGCACGCCGCCGGCGGCGTCGCACTGGCCGTCGGACTGCCCCGGCGTCTTCACCCACAGTTCCGCGTCCAGCAGCGGCACCCCGGTCCTGGCCGTGGGCCGTACGCCGAGGCCCGCGTCGGTCGGGTTGCACCAGTTGCCCTGCATCAGCGCGGCGACCGCGGTCGCGCTCTGGTCGTACGGCGCGCCGCCGTACGTCGCCATGGTGTTGGGACCCTGTCCGTTGCGGCTGGTGTCGACCACGTAGTGGGTGCTCGCCACCGCGTCGCCCATGTTCTGGGTGTACCAGGCCGTGGTCTGGCTCCAGGTGCTGAAGTCGTCGACGGTGGCCGGGTAGTACTGGCTGGCGCAGTACTCGGGGTGGCCGTAGGCCCAGTGCGAGGGATCGGTGACCATGGCGATGCAGTCGGAGACCCACGAGCCGTAGTCCTGCAACTCGGGGTTCGTGCGGAAGTTGGAGACGTTCAGGAAGAAGCCCTGGGTCTGCTGCACTCCCGCGGCCAGCAGCCGCGAGGTGATGTTGGGGACGGCCTGCCAGTGCGGGTTGGTGCCGTCCAGGTAGACGCTGGTGTTCGGGTCCTTCTCCAGGGCGCCGGCCGCGTAGCCGACCTCCGCGGTCCGCTCGGCATCGGTGAACGGATAGGCGCTGGTGGGGAGGTTGCAGTCGGACGGCTCGTTGCCCAGCGCGTCCGGCTCCACCAGCAGCACGGCGTGGGACTTGCCCACCGCCGACGCCACGGCGTCGACCCAGCTCTGGTAGGCCGCCTGGTCGGCGGCCCCGCCCGCGGAGTACTCGGAGCAGTCGCGGCCGGGGATGTCGTAGACCACGAACACCGGCTCGGCCCCCTCCAGCGCGGCCTCGACCAGCGTCGTCCGCACCTGCTTGGCGACCTGCGCGGGCGTGCCCCCGGTCAGCCACACGGCGGAGGGCACCGCCTCCATCTCGGCCAGCAGCTTGGCGTCCTTCAGATCGCCCGCCTTCAACTCCTTGGTTATCTGCTGCACCGATCCGTCCGCGGGCGGCGGCACGAAGAACCGGGTGCTGGGGCTGATGGTGTGACCGGTGGTCGCCGCGACCGCCGTGCCCGTGCCCGGGGCCAGCACAGCCAGGCCGGCGCCGAGGACCATCGCGGCGAGGGCGGCCGACAGCCGCCGTGGACTACGTGGTTGCACGATGACTCCATGGGTGGGGAAGATGATCTGGAAGCGCTTCCAGTACTGGTAGCCTTCAGAACCTGGACGAGATAGTGCTTCTCCGTCCGTTCCCATGTCAATGACTTGAACACAAAATTGGAAGCGCTTCCACTTCCGCCCAGGCCAGCGGGCACCCGCGACTAGCCGGTCCGCAGGTCGAAGCGGACCCGGCCGGCCAGCACCGCGCTGGCAGTGGTGCCGAGGGCCTGGCGGAAACTGTCGCTCAGGTGGGAGGGCGAGGCGAAGCCGGCGTCGGCGGCGTGCAGCGCGGCAGCCAGGCGGGCGATGCGGGGGTCGGCGGGGGCCGAGTGCCCGGAGGCCACCCGGCCCAGGACGTCGGGGTCGGGCCCGTCGACGGCGGCGCCTGCGGCGATCAGCTCCGACTCGCGGCGGTGGTCGAGTGCACAGCCACCGTGCGGGCGCCGCATGTCCGGCGGGGACGGCGCGGAGTCCAGGAACAGCAGCAGGATGCGGCCCTCCGGGGCGATCACCCGGTGCGGTTGCCGCGCGGGCGCGAACGCGCTGCGCGCGAGCACCGGGCCGCGGTCCGGAGTCTCCAGGGTGAACGGCGCGTCCAGGCCGACGGTGAGCACGGCGACGGCGGGGGCGTGCATCCGCACGCCGAGGTCCGGGCCCACGTAGCCGACCCGGCCCGGCCGCACCCAGGCCACCGGTCGGCGGTCGCCGTTGCCGTCGCCGCCGTTGCCGTCGCCGTCGCAGGATTCCGGAAGCGGGCTGCCGTCCATGCCGACCACGCTAGCCGGTGAGGAAACTGACGGACAGACAGAGGTCTTCGATGGAATCGCACGTGAATGGTCTTCACCTACGCGTGGAGGGCAGCGCCGACGCCCCGGCACTGCTGCTGCTCCACGGCACCGGCGGCTCCAGCGCCTGGTGGGAGCCGGTGGTCCCGGCGCTGGCCCGCGACTACCGGGTGATCCGGCTGGAGTTGGCGGGCCACGGCCGCTCCCCCGCCGCCGCCCACGCCGACGGTTACACGATCCTGGCCCAGGCGGCGGCTGTCGCCGAGGCCCTGGAGCAGCTGGGGGTGACCCGGCTGGCCGGTGCCGTCGGCCATTCGACCGGCGGCAGCGTGGTGACCGCGCTGGCGGAAGCACGGCCCGGCACCGTGGCCGCGCTGGCGCTGATCGACACCTGCCCGTCCGCGGGAGCGGCGCTGCCCGACTCCCTCGTGGCGCGACTGCTGCTGGCGCCCTTCCCCGGGCGGCTGCTGTGGCGGGCCTTCGCGGGAACGCTCCTACCGAAAGCCTTCGCCAGTGCCTTCGCCCGACCGGGTCCGGTGCCGGAGGCACTGGTGGACGGCTCGCGCGAGATGACCCACCGGGCGCTCGCCGCCACCTCCCGGGCCTCGCTGCGCTACCTGGAGCAGGGGGCGCTGCCGGACCGGCTGGCGCGGTCCGGCCTGCCGGTGCTGGTCGTCGTGGGTACCGAGGACCGCCGCTGGCGGACCGAGGCCGCGGCGGACTACCGCGGCGTTCCCGGCCTGCGACTGGAACTCCTGCCCGGTGTCGGGCACACCCCCATGTACGAGGCCACGGAGACCGTGGTGGCACTGCTGCGTGCGTTCCTCGCCGGCGCAGCGGGGTGAGGCCGGCGGCACGCGGCACGCGGCACGGCGGCACGCGGCACGGCGGCACGCGGCACGGCGGCACGCGGCACGGCGGCACGGCGGCAGTGCTTCCGCGCTTACGCCGGTACCTGCGCCGCGGTGGCGAGGAGGGTGCGGAGCAGAGTGGTGTCGGGCGCGTCGGAGACGGCGGCGTCGAGGGCGGCGTCCATGCCTGCCTCCCAGGCGTCGGGGAGGGCGATGCCCGGGACGGCCGACCAGGCGATGTCCGGGGTGGCTTGCCCGGACTCGGCGAGGTGGAGGTGGACCATGCCCGCGAGGCCGTCGAAGACCTTGGGGCGGATGAAGTTGCGGGCCGATTCGCCGGTGAGCCGTGAGGCCTGGTCCGGCTTGGGCATCCGGTCAGCGATCTCCGTCCACAGCAGTCCGCGGTCGATCGCGTCGAGGACCTCGGCGAGGCTCGGCAGTTCGTCGTCCGCCACCGCCCCGCGACCGGCCCGGCCGCCGGCCTCGGCGCGCAACGACCGGGCCACGGCGACGCGCAGCGGCTTGGACCAGCCCGCGGCGTCGGCACGTGCGCGGAGCATGACCAGCTCGTCCCAGCTCAGGCGACGCAGCTCGGCCGCCCCCGGCGGGACCGTCAACGCCTCCAACTCGGCGAACACCCGGTCCGCGTCCTGCAACAGCACGAGGGCGCTCGGCTCGTCGGCCGACTCGTCGGCACGGCCGTCAGCGGGCAGTTCCTCGATCAGGGCGACCCGCTCGGCCATCGGCGGGTGCGAGTCGTAGGCGTGCGGACGCGGCGCCCGCTGCCCGGCGGAGAGAGCAGCGAGCCCGTCCGTGGAACGGGCGGCCAGCAGCCGCCGGAACCCGCCGTGCAGCTCGCCCACCGGCGGAAGCGCGCCGAGCTTCGAGCCCATCCCGGCATACGTCAGCGCATAGTGCTGGTGGGCCGCCTTGAGGACGGGCAGCGCGCGCAGCGCGTTGGCCGTCGCGTCGCGGCCGGCGTGCCGGACGGCCACCTGGTCCGCCGCGAACTCCTGCCGACGGGCCACGGGTTGCGAGGTCCGCAGGAACATCCGGGCGTAGCCGCCGTACAGGGCCCCGATCAGGTGCTGCAGCCGGGTGCTGCCCCGCTGGAACACCTCCACCGTGTGCAGGACCGCCGCCCGGCCGCGCATCGTGACCGCGCCGAGCCGGGTGTCGAGGTTGACGTAGTGCCCGAACTCGTGGGCGAGGACGGCCTGGAGCCGTGGGACGGTCAGCCCGGCCAGCAGCGGCAGGCCCAGGAACATCCGGCGGCGGCCGGGCAGCAGCCCCAGCAGCCGGCTCTCCTCGGCGACGCTCGCGTTGACCTCGTCGGTCAGGTAGAGCTCGTCCGGCGGCCGTTCCCCGGTCGCCGCGGCGGCGGCCCGCACCTGCTCCCACAGCTCGGGCTGATCCTCCGGCGTGACCGGTATCGCGTCGGTCACCGGCCTGAGCCGACCCGCGCTCAGGAAGGCGTACATGCCCCGCAGGATCGTCGTGGCGGCCACCACGGTGGCCATCAGGATCACGGCGATCAGCCAGGCCGCCGCCGCGACGAACAGCTTGGTCACCAGCAGCCAGTCGACGACCCCCATGACCGCCAGCAGCACCACACCCAGCAGGTAGAAGCCGGCCAGCAACACGAGCGCGCGGACAGCGCGCAGTCGCAACGTCATCACAAGATCCCCCACAGGTCCCGGGCGGCCCCGGCGGGCCAAGCGTCGGCGGATCCTATCCCGAGCCCTTCCACGCAGGTCAGCGGCCCCTACTGGCGATGCGTCAGCCAGGCGGCGATCTCGGCCACCACCGCTGGTGCGACGTGTCCCGGACGCGCGTACTCGGCCGGGGTGGGGGCGAGCGCCGAAGCCCCGCGGCCGGAAGCAGCTGAATAGCGGACAGCCGTCGCGGGATCCCAGGAGGTCAGCCCGTCGCCGGGGTCGGCAGGGTCGGCCTGGCCCGGAGGCGGCGCAGCATGCGGGGGTCCTCGAAGCCGACGGTGCGGGCGGCGTGCTCGACCGTGGCACCGTGCGCGATCAGGTGTTCGGCGCGTTCCAGCCGCAGGGTCTGTTGGTAGCGCAGCGGGGTGAGGCCGGTGGCCCGGGTGAACAGGCGGGTGAGTGTGCGCTCACTCACGCCCACCGACGCCGCCAGACCGCCCAGCGGCAACCGGGAGTCGAAGCGGGCATCGATCGCGTCCTGCGCCCGGTGCACCGTGTCGTCCAGGTGCGAGCGGTGCCGTAGCATCGCGCTCTCCTGCCGCTCGTGGCCGTTGCGGCGGGCGTAGACGACCATCTCCCGGGCGATCTGCGCGGCGACGGCCGGGCCGTGCTCCGCGGCGACCAGGTGCAGCGCCAGGTCGATGCCGCTGGCGATCCCGGCCGAGGTGACCACCCGGTCGTCCAGCGTGTAGAGGACGTCGCGGACCACGGTGGCCCGGGGGTAGCGGGCCGCGAGCTCGTCCTGCAGGTCGTGGTGGGTGGTGCAGCGGCGGCCGTCCAGCAGCCCGGCCCGGCCGAGGGCGTCCGCACCGGCGCAGACGCTGGCGACGGTGCCCCCGGCGGCGTGGTGCTCGCTCAGCCGGACCAGCGTGTCGGGAGCGAGCCACTGGTCGGAGCTGCTCAGGCCGGACGAGCGCCAGCCGGGGACCAGCAGCAGGTCGTCCGGGCACAGCTCCGGCCACACGGTGTCGGCCTGGAGCGGGACGCCCTGGGCGGTGGGGACGACCGGCTGCTCGGCCACATAGGTCAGGGTCTGGCCCAGGCCGAGGTCCGCGGCAGTGGAGAAGACCTGCGCGGGCCCGGCGAGGTCGAGCAGGTGCACGCCGGGCACCAGCAGGAACAGGATGCGGCTCATACTCCGTCATCATCCCCGATCGGCGGCCCGCGCCTCCAACTCGGCCACGGTGGCGACGGTCGCGAAGCGGTCGGCCAGGGCGAACTCGGTCCGCTGGACGATCTCGTCGGCGCCGAGGGTGACCCCGTCGCGGGTGATCGGGTGGGTGGCGGTGGCGTCGGAGACGAAGGTGACCTGGTAGCCGAGGTCGCTGCCGACCCGGGTGGTGGTCTCCACGCACTGCTCGGTGCGAATGCCGCAGGTCACCAGCTCGGTGACGCCGTGCTCGGTGAGCTGCTGCTGCAGATTGGTGGTGGTGAACGCGTTGTGCATGCCTATGTCTAAAACACAAAGCCTTCCCGCGGGGCCGGAGTCACGCGCCTCTCCGAACCCGTCGGCCAGATCCGGATCTCGGTCAGCGCCACGGACAACAGGTCCCGCTTGCTGCCGACCTGCAACGTGTCCCATTCGCCCAGGAGGCGCCGCACCACCGAACCTCGGGCCTCCCATGCGGCCGCCGAGTCCCGCGCCTCCACCGCCTGCGACTCGACGAGTTGCGCCTCCAGCCGTCCACGGTCGGCCACTAGCTCGTCGCGGATCCTCAGATAGCTGTCGCGCGGCATGTCGCCCATGGCGCTCGCCATTGACGCCCGGTCAAGGGCCTTCTGTAGGCGGGCTAGCTCGGAGGTGATGCGCTCGCTCTGTGCCTCGTCGATCGCTTTCGGTGCCTTCTTCGCTCGCACGGCCGAGCCGCGGAATCGGCGATCCATCTCGGCCGCGGCCTTCCCCAGCCAGGACAGCACTTCCGTCTCGATCTCCGCAGACGGAACGGAGGAACCTGCGCAACTGTCATGCACCGTCTGGTAGTGCGACGTGCAGCGGTAACCGTATCCCCGCCTACCCATGGCGCTGAAAACCGACGTCCCCCCGCTGCACAGGCCGCACTTGACGAAGCCGGAGAAGGGGTACAGCGCGATCCTCGCCCTCGGTGGCATTCGCTTACGCTGCTCGCGTCGTTCCCGGTAAGCGGCCCACATCTCGTCGCTCAGGATGGCCGGCTGACCCCCGGGGATGAACCCGTAGTGCTCCGTCGGTGCGGGGCACTTGGCGCGTTGCGGGCAGGTGATGTCGGAGCGGTGGACATGCAGCAGTCCGGCCGGGAAGCCGCTGTCCATGTAGTAGATCAGGGACTGCTGGCTCCAGCCGGTACCGGCCCGAGCGGCGGGATTGTGGATCCCCTGCGAGTTCAGCATCTTGGCGAGCGGCATGAAGCCGATCCCGTCTGCGCTGTACGCCCGGTACGCCTCCACGAGTGCCTCCGCAGTTGCCGGGTCGGGTTCGTAGCTTTCTGGCCGCTGAAGGATGCCGTCAACGACGAGACGCCCCTCGTGGATGTAGCCGAAGCGTTCCCCGCCGGTTGCAGGAAGGCCGTGGATGCGCCGGTATTCGTGGGTCTCGCGCCACTGCTCGCCGATGCGGTCGGACTCGAACGCTGCGATTTCGAAGAGCATCCCGCGGGTGAACCGTCCGGTCGCGGTGGTGGCGTCGACGTCCTCTGTTGCCGAGATGAGCTGGCCGCCGGCTTGCTCGACGCGGGCGAGGTTGATGGCGACGCCGTGGCGATTGCGGCCGAAGCGGCTGTACTTCCAGAGCCAGATCTCGCGGGCGCCCTCGGCTGTGGCGCTCTCGACTGCGCTGATGGCTTCCATGATGCGGCGCTTGAAGTTCCGGCCGGTCGCGTCGAGGTCGATGATCCAGCGGACGACAGTGCGGCCCTTGCGTCGGCAGGATTCCTCGATCGCGGCCTTCTGGAGTTCGTCGCTGATCTTCTCCTCGAACCAGGCGGAGACCCGGATGTAGCCGATCACGGGGACAAGAGGCGTCTGCGGGTTGTGGGCGACGATTCCTCGGGCGGCAATGGGTGCCATGTCTCCCCCGGTGCTCCTACTGGTGGCTCGTTCCGGTCCCCATGATGGTCGGGGCGTTGGTGCCAACGGGCAGCACGATCACATCTGCGTTGCGGTGTTCGGTCGCGACGCCGTTTTCGCGCATCTGCCACCCCATCTTGAAAGCGGCCTTCTTGATCTCCGTCTTCTTGGCGTCGAACTCGACCTGCATCTTGTCGCGCTCCTCTGCGAGTTGCTCGCACAGTGCTGCGCGATCGGCAGAGCGCTGCTTCCTCAGGGCGTGCTCCTCGGCGGCCAGGTCGTGGCGGGCGCGATCGATGTCGCGCTCATAAACGCCACGTTCGGCTTCGAAGAGTCGCTCCTGGGTGGTGAGACTCACGCGCCGACGGTTGAGGATGTCGATCTCCCAGGCCATACGGAAGGCGACCACGCCAGCGATGAAGAGGGCGAGGCTGCCGATGGCCCCGTCTGGACGACTGGTGAGGACGCAGTCGGCGGTGGCACCGAGCCCGGCGGTGGTGACGGTCAGGGCCGCCGCGTAGATCGCTCGCCAGGTTCGCTTCATTGGTGTCCCCCGCTATCCCTCGGCCGCTGCACTCTCTTCGTCGACTGGCGCGGCGGTGAGACCGGGGCGCTTGGCGAGGCGGTTGACCATGGCAATGAAGAGTTCACGGTCTGCTGGGTCGTCAATGCCTAGGTCGTGCGCTGCCTGTGAGGGAGTGATGGGACGCGATCGTACTTCTGCGGCCTGCTCCTGTGTAACCGGTTTGGCTGAAATGAAGCCCCAGTCGTTGAGCATTTCGTTC
The DNA here is from genome assembly GCF_042510955.1 of Streptacidiphilus cavernicola. Classification (NCBI taxonomy): domain Bacteria; kingdom Bacillati; phylum Actinomycetota; class Actinomycetes; order Kitasatosporales; family Streptomycetaceae; genus Streptacidiphilus; species Streptacidiphilus cavernicola. The sequence goes on along the minus strand of NZ_JBHFAB010000030.1, from coordinate 23,085 downwards.
GGATCGACGCGTAGGGCGGCAGCAATTGCTCCAAAGTTGTCCGGGTCTGGCGTGGATTTGCCCTGGAGCCAGCGGGTGACGGTGCCCGGGGCGACGCCGACTGCGTTGGCGAAGGCGAGGCGCCCCCCGCTGCCGCGTTCCGTGTCGAAGTTGGCGCGCTGCATGGCGGGTGCGAGCCATGCGGCGATCTGCTGCGCTGGCGTCATCATCGGCATGTCGACATCGCTTCCCATCTTGGCAGGCTAGCTGGCTGGCTTCCATCTGCGGCAAGTCTTGCATGCATGCAAGGCCGCTGGTCAGTCCAGGGTGCATCTCTTCACCTACGCGACACAAGTCAAGCCATGTTCACGCCATTGCGTTTGCCAAAGCTTTGCACTTGCGCAAGCCGAAATACTTGCACAGCCGCATGCCTCTGAGTACGTTTGCATAAGTGCAAGTCATTGCAGAGATGCAAACGAGGAGGTGAACATGTCCATTCGTCTCAACGTAGACCGCCTTCGAGCTGCCGCCAAGGAGCGGGGCCACACCACTGACATGCAGATCGCAGCTGAGACCGGGGTATCCGGCTCGACGATCTCGCGGCTCGCCCGGCCCGGATCCACCCAGAAGCCACTGGTCGACACCTTCCACGCCCTCGGACGGCCCTATGGCCTCTCCGTCGATGAACTCATCCTCGACGAGGACGAGGACGAGAAGTCCCACACGGTCGCCGCATGAGCGCCATGGACGACCTCGCTCAGGCCTACATCCGCGCAATCGAGAAGCGCGAGTCCCTGCCGGCCCGCGAAGCCGCCGAGGCCGCCTGGTACCCGGGGCACCGCCTCGGCACGGTCGACGACATCGAGGCCGCGATCATCGCGCGTCGCGCGGAGGACGCCGTGCTTCTCGCGCAACCGGGCCATCGCGAAGCCACCGCAGCCTGAGCCACCAAAACGGCCCGGCCGCACACCCCGGGGCGCAATCCCGAGCCGACGGCCAGGCCACGAAGCACCACCCGCAACCTCAACCGAAGGGATGGCACTCCGTGACCATCTTCGCATCTGAGGCGCTGACCTCAACAAGGACCAGAGTCGCGGACGACCGCGACCAGATCATGGCTGCGCTGGCTGTGGCGGAGACGATCGTGTCTCTGCTGCCGGTGATGCCGTTCCACCTCGACACGAACAACCACGCGAGCGGGTTCTGCGGCAAGCACGGTGTCCGGGCGATGCTGCCCTCGAACACCCTGGACTTCGGTGCGGCGCAGGCCGAGTTGGGCGGTGTGCTGTCGCTGGAGATCGAGGACGCGGGCAGCGTTGAGAGCCGCCGGTTGATGCTCGCTGGCTGGCACTTCGGTGTCCCGTTCCAGGTGTCCTCCGTGCTGGACTCCCCGGTCGGCCTCCGGTGAGCGCCGCCCGGCAGGCCCCCGCGCCTGCCGCCTCCCCTGACTTGTTCGCCCCGTTCGAGGCGTTCATCGCCGCGGGCCATGACCCGGAGATCGATCACTGGGCTGCTTGGGAGGTCGCGGAGTACGCGGCCTATGCCCGGGAGCACCAGGTTGAGGGGGTGTCGCGATGACCGTCTTGTCGACCGCGCGCCGGTGGTTCCACGTCCTGCTGGATCCGCCCGAGTTCACCGACTACCTCGCCGGGTTCGTGTTCCTGGCCGCGGCGGACGCTTCCCGGTCGGGCTGTTCCTGCCGGACTGTCGGCCACGCCCTGACCCCGCAGGACCGCGCCGTGGCCGGGGCCCAGCTTGCCGCTGCTGTGGCCGCCGCCGAGTCCGGCGACCTGTTCTCCCGTTTCCGGGCGGACTTCCTGGCTCAGCAGTTGGAGCCCTGTACTACGCGAGGAGTTGACCTGATGGCGGATGCCCCGCTGATGGACGCCCTGTTCGAGATGGGCGCACCGCTGGTGCCGGTCCGGTCCGAGGACTACGAGTCGTGGATGTCGGTGGTCCGCCCGGCGTTCGAGGCCGCTGCTGCGTCGGGTGTGGAGTTCACGACGCACGAGATCGCGACGGCCAACTCGCTGCCGGAGCCGCCGGACCCGGCGCATCACTGGGGTCGGCTGATGACGCTGCTGCACGACGAGGGTGTGGTCCGGCCGTCGGGTTGGGCTCACTCGTCGCGCCGGACGTCGCACTCGTCGGGTGTGCGGACCTGGGTCGGCGTCCCGACCCGGATCGCGAGGGCATCGTGACTGCCACTGACTTCTGGTCCCCCGCCTTGGCCCCGGGCGCCGTGCCGTCGATCCCGCTGTGGGACGAGGACGTGGAGCTGTGCCGCTCCCAGCTGATGCTGCTGGGTGACCGTGCCCCGCTGACGTGCTCGCTGGATGCGGACCACCTGCACGACCAGTTCGATTCCCGTCACTGCAGCGGTCTGGCCCGGTGGACGGACGAGGAGGCCGCAGAGGCCCGGGTCGCGTGGTGGGCGCAGTTCGACGCGGTGTGCGTGGACTGCACCGTCCTGGTCCGGTCAGCGGCTGGTCCGCGGTGCGCGGTGTGCTCGCGGGCCCGGTTCGTCGGCGACGACATCGAGACCACGGAGGAGGCCGCGTGACCGCCCCCTTGAGCGAGGAGCGTCTCGCTGAGATCCAGTCCCTTCACCTGGGTTGCTGGTATTCCGGCGAGTGGATCGTGAAACACCCGCACGGCAGCACGGGGCCTGCCCAGGTCGTCCACGTCGGCGGGTTCGGTGACACGGTCCTGGCCGAGTTGCCCGATTTCGCCGCGGACATTGCGGTGTTCTTCGCCGACGCGCACGAGGCCGTGCCGGAGCTGCTGGCCGAGGTCGCCCGGCTGAAGGCCGTCCTGGCCGCCGCCGGGCCTGCCGATGGCGTGAACGACATCCCACCGGAGCCACCGTCGCGTCTGTCGCGGGTCCGGGTCGTGCCGACCAACTCGGGTGGCTGGCGGGTGCGGCACCGGCTCGACGGGAAGCGGAAGTCGTCGTGCGCGTTCAGCACGGTCGACAAAGCCGACGCCTGGGTCGAGCAGCTCGTGCAGCGCAACGGCGGTGCGCTGTGACCGCGATCCTCGACGCCCCGACGCAGCTCCAGGTCGACGGGTTCGCCCCGGGCGTCCACCAGATGGACGCCGAGACTTACCACGCTCAGCGCGATGTCCTGTCGTCGTCCGGTGCCCGCCTGCTGATCAACCCGTCGTGCCCGGCGAAGTTCCGGTGGGCGATGGACAACCCGCAGCCGCCGAAGAAGACGTTCGACTACGGGACCGCGGCGCACCGGATGGTGCTGGGCGACGGGCCGGAGCTGGTGCTGGTCGACGCGAAGCTGTGGAACACGGACAAGATCCGCGCGGAGGTCGCCGCGATCCGCGCTGAGGGCAACGTGCCGCTGAAGCGGGACGAGATGCAGATGGTCAAGGACATGGCCGCGGCGATCCGCCAGCACCCGGTGGCGTCGAAGCTGTTCGACCCGGACAGCGGCAAGCCCGAGCAGTCCCTGTTCTGGCAGGACAAGGCCACGGGGGTGCAGTGCCGCGCCCGGCTGGACTGGCTGCGGCACGCGGACGGCGGCAGGCTCATCTGCCCGGACTACAAGTCGGCGGCAGACGCCTCGACGAAGGCCTTCAACTGGGCGGTCCAGGACTACCGATACCACCAGCAGGCGGAGTTCTACAAGGACGGCATCCGCGCACTGGGGCTGGCCGAGGACGTCCCGTTCCTGTTCGTCGTGCAGGAGAAGTCGGCCCCATACCTGATCAACATCATCGAACTCGACCCGCTGTGGCTGCTGATGGCCGTGGACCGCAACAAGCGCGCCCGGGAGACCTTCGCCCGCTGCATGGAGACCGGCGAGTGGGCCGGCTACCCGAACGAAATCCAGATGGTCTCGCCCCCAGCGTGGCTGGAGACCGAACACGAGCGCGAGTACTCGTGACCGCCAACCCTCAGACGAAGGACACCCCGATGACCGACCTCGCCATCCCCGAGCAGCAGCAGAACGCCCCCGCCGTACCCGTCCAGCAGTCGCCGCTCGCGCTCCCGCAGACCTCCATGGCGGTCTGGGCCCACGAAGCCGACCTCGCCTACCAGTTGGCGGACCGGCTCTCCACTACCTCGTTCATCCCCTCCACGATGCGCGGCCGTGTCGGCGACATCACCGCCTGCCTGCTGGCGGGCAACGAATTGGGCCTCAAGCCTATGGCGGCCTTGAAGTCCATGGACGTCATCCAGGGCGTCCCGGCGCTGCGGGCCCACGCTATGCGCGGCCTGGTCCAGTCCCACGGGCACAAGCTCAAGCTCGTCGAGTCGACGCCCGAGAAGTGTGTCTACAGCGGCAAGCGCCGCGACGAGGACGACTGGCAGACCGTCACCTGGACGATTCCCCGCGCTGCCCTGCTGGGGCTGACGGGCAAGTCGGAGTGGAAGAAGCAGCCGCAGACGATGCTGGTCGCCCGTGCGACGGGTGAGATCTGCCGTCTGATCGCGTCGGACGTGCTCCATGCCGTGCCGTACACGTCGGAGGAGCTGCGGGACACGGAGCCGAGGTGGTCGGCTGCCCACGTGGGTGCCCCGGCCACGGCTGCCGAGATCCTCGGCTCCCCGGCACCGACTCCGCAGGACGACCCCGAGCAGCCGGCCGAGGCGGAGCTGGGGATCCCGGCGGACAGCGACGCCCAGAGGCCCCCCACCGCCTGGGAGCTCTCCTGGGAGAAGGTCGTTGCCCAGGCCCGCCGGCTTGACTGGGACAAGGATCGGACGCTGGCGGAGTTCGCGGAGCGGAACAACTTCCCGGTCAGCGAGTCCTCTAACGAGCACCTCGACGAGTTCGCCGAGTACCTGCGGGCGCTGGTTGCGGCGGGTGTGGCATGAGCCCCAAGACGGTGACGACCGACCAGTACCTGGCCATGTCTCCGGCCGAGCAGTTCGCTTACCAGTGCAAGCGTTTCGGGGCGATGCGACGTCTCGTCGCCGAGCACATCGCGCAGTCGATGCCTTCTGGGGTGCACTCGCGCCAGCACGCGACGTGGGTGCTGGCCGAGGACTTGGACGACGCGGGCCTCGATCTGGACTACCTGATCCGGAAGTGCATCGAGGCATCCGGGGCGGACTTCGAGCAGGTGTGGGTGCGCCCGCCGCAGCAGCAGGACCCCTGGGGCGCCCAGACGGCCGCTCGAACCTTGGAGACGTCTCTCGACGCACTCGGGATCAACGTCGACCACCGGGTCGACTCCCTCGTCCTGGAGCAGATGCGCATCCCGCCGTCCCGTCGCGGAACCAACGGCCGCGCCGACGACTGCCCGTTCTGACCTGGCGGTGGGCCGCCCGTGCACCAGGGCGGCCCCCTACCCACCTGATCCCCAGGAAGGGGGAGCTGATGTCTACGAAGCAGGACAACGCGCGGCTCCGGGCGGACAACGAGGCCCTGAACGAGCGGCTACGCGAGGCCCAGGAACTGGCTGAGGCCCAGTTGCGGAACGTCGAGCGGCTGGCGACGAAGGCCGCACGGACCGACACAGCCGAGGCGGAACTCGCCGAAACGCACGCCAACCGCAAAACGGCTTGGTCTCGGGTCGCTGAACTAGAGCGTGCGGCCGAGTCCCAACAAGCCATGGCCGCGGTAGTCACCCGGTTCCTGGCCGAGCACCTGACCAGCGCCTCGACCACGCGCCTCGTCGTGGCCAGGGATCTGCGGGACCAGCTCACGAAGGCCGGCTGCGCGGTGGAGGTCGAGGCCGGACTGCCTGCGCAGGCGGGGGGCGGGTCATGACCTGGACCACCCGCCGCGCAGCCTGGGACACGGAGACGACAGGCATCGACGCGGACGAGGACCACATCGTCACCGCAGCCCTGGTCGTCACTGGAGGCGGCCAGCCGGACTTGACGCTCACCTGGCTGATCAATTCAGGGAAGCCGTCGCACCCGAAGGCGATCGAGACGCACGGCATCACCGACGAGCAGCAGGTCGCCGAAGGCCAGGACCCGAAGGTTGCGCTCGACGACCTGGCCACGAAACTCGGCGAGGCCCTGGACTGGGGGATGTCGGTCGCCGGGTTCAACGTGCCTTTCGACTGGACGATTCTCGACCGGGACCTGGCCCGCAACGGCCTGCCGAGCATGGCCGAGCGCTTGTCCCGGCCGTTGACGGGGCTGGTCGACGGGCTGCTGCTGGACCGCACCCTCGACAAGTACCGGCCCGGGTCACGGAAGTTGGAAGCGGTGGCGGCGCACTACGGCGTCGTGCTGAAGAACGCCCACACGGCGGACGCCGACGCACGGGCCGCCCTCGGTGTCGTCGACCGGATCTTCGGGTTGTACCCGCAGGCCGGGGCGACGAGTTCGGCGGACCTGTTCGCCGCGCAGGTCGGCTGGTACGCGATCTGGGCCGAGGGTTTTGAGGCCCACAGGCGCAAATCCGAGCCGGACTTCAGCATCGCGCGCGAGTGGCCGCTGACGCCCGCGGGGAGCGCCCCGTGACCCACCTCCCGCACCTGATCGCCGCGGCTCTGACCGCCTGGTCGCGCCGCCGCCCGCCGGCACCGCTGCCGTACCCGCCGCCTACGGGCCTCCTGCGCGAGCAGTGGCACCACCGGCCGCCGAACAACCCCCGCTGACAACTCCCCCGCCCGCCCCGTAGGTGGGCACGCCCTGAACCGGGTCACACCGGCCGCACCACCCTCAAGGAGCACACCGTGAGCACCATCACCGCACCGCGGCCGGTCGCCGCGATCAAGGACGACATCCGCCGCTACGGCGAGCGGCTGAGGCTGGACACCGTCAGGGCCAGCTCGCACTGGTACGAGGAAACCAAGGCCAAGCTGCACGCCGCCGAGGCCGAACTGGCCTCCGCGGCGCGACGGGATCGGGTCGCAGCCGACCGGGCCAAGGCCGCGGCCGACATGGCGTGGCTCGACGCGGTCCAGGACATCGCACCCCACGTCGCCGGGGCAGGTGCCCGGTGAGCGGCCGACCCCTCCCCTACAAGGACCTTCTCGCCGCGGCCCAGCACGCCACCGGCTACCTGTGGCCTGTGCCCGGCAACGAGTCCGTGACCGTGCTGCTCGTGCCCCTGCGGATGGGCGCCGGGCCGTGGATGATCGAGCGCCGCGGTGACGGCGACGACACCGTGTGGACCGGCACCGGCTGGGTGAACGCGAACCGGCCGGTCGAGGACATCTACCGATGGTCGCTGACTGACGCGCTCCGGCAGATCGACGGGATCGTCTCCGCGGAGGCCGCTCGGCACGAAGGCTGGAAGCGGGCCAGGACCGTCGGCGGGAGCGTGGACGAGTTCCTCGCTGAGTTCGCCGAGGTGACGCCGTGCTGAACATCCACCTCAACCTCCGGTCGCTGGTCGGTCGCGGCCCCGGCCGTCGCCGGCTGCCCGCGGCCTACGCGGTCGCCCAGGCCCGGATCGCCGAGCTGGAGGCCGCGGCCGAGGCCACTGCTACTGAGCACCGGGCCGAGGTCAAGGGCCTCGAAGACGCCCTGCAGGAAGCCGCCCGCTCCTGGAACGTCCTGTACGACACCTGGGAGAACCTGCGCACCGAACATGCCACCCAGGAAAGCGAGTTGGCACACCTGAAGGCCCTCCTCGCCGCCTCCGACAGCACCCCGGTGGTCCGGGTGAGGGCCCCTATCGACCAGGGCTGCCGGATCAACCCCGCGACCGCCGCCGAGACCGTCCGGGACCGGCGTCTGCTCGACCTCGCGGAGTCCGGTGAGCACGGGCTCGTCGAGGACCTGCTCGCCCGGCGCATCACCTGGGACGGCGGGCTATCCATGCGCCCGCCGCTCCGCGACGAAGCCGCAGCCGAGCGGGCAGCCGCGGTCACCACGGTGATGCCGGCCTGGGACCGCACCATCCCCATCCCGGTCGAGCTGTCCAAAACCACGGGCGAACGGGCCCGCGAGTCCGTGCACGCCGCCGTCGCCAACTAACCCTCCTCGAAAGGCAGTACGCCATGTTCGCCACCACCCCCGAAGCCCCTTTCGACGCCGACGTCGCCAACAAGGCCATCGGCGCCGCCCTGGTCAACCTCGTCAAGCTCATGCTCCCGGCCCCCGGCCAGGGCCCCGACCCCGAGCTGGCCGAGACCCTGATGCCCGCGCTGACCGGCGCCCTGACGGCGGGCAGCGCCGCCGTCGCCGAGGTCAGGCGCGTCCGTGAAGCCGTCGCCACCATGCGAGACGGCCACCGCCCACGCCCGCACGCCGACACGACCGCCCCCGGTGCGCTCTGCGAGTCCTGCTCGCTCCACGGGGCGCTGATCCCGTGGCCGTGCGCCGCATGGACGTCCGCCGAGCAGATCCTCGCCCACAGCCGAACCTGACCGCCCGCTTCCCGGCCGCGCGCGGGCCGCCCTCCCGCGCGCGGCCCACCTTGGAGGACCCCATGGACCAGCACCCCTACTTCTCCGTCGCGACCATCACGATCCTCGCCGTCGCCGGCGCCCTGATCGTCGTCCTCTTCTACCTGGCCGCGTACCTGCGCGAGAAGTACCTCACCGCCGCGGTCGACCGCCGTGCCGCCGAACGCGGCGAGCGCCAGAACACCATCCTCGCGGAGCGGTTCGACGCCTTCTTTGCCGAGGGCGCCGACACCGGCCCGGTCGAGGGCGGCGGGCGGTCCCTGCCATGAGCCGCGCCGCCATCCCGCCCCCAGCGCACCCCATCGGGCTGCACCACATCACCCCCGAACAGGAAGCCGCGGCCACCCGGACCGTCCTGCGGCACGCCACCAGCGAAGACGACGCCGACCAACTGCTCTACGAGATCGGCCTGCTGCCCGACCCGCACGCCCTCCCCCGAGACCCCCACCGGCCCAGTGCCGTCGCCCGCACCCACAGGAAGGGCCAGCCGTGATCGTCCTGATCGTCATCGCCGTCTGGGTCGTCCTCGCCTGCATCGCCGGGCCGCTCATCGGCCGCTGGATCAAGAAGGGAAGCAAGTGACGACCACCCGCAAGAACCACGCCCACGGCACCGAGAACCGCTACAAGGGCACCCGCGACATCCCCGGCTGCCGCTGCCAGCCCTGCACCAAGGCAGCCGTCCGCGCCGACGCCCAACGCGAGATCGACCGGCTCGCGGGACGCCACCGCCTCATCCCAGCCGCACCCGTCCAAGCACACATCCGCCACCTCCGCGACACCGGCCTCAGCGACACACAGATCGGAGCGGCCTGCGGAGTCCACCAGACCGTCATCAGCAAGATCTCCAACCAGGCCAAGATCCGCCGGACCACCGCCGACCGCATCCTCGCGGTCCCCCTCACCCACCGTGCCACCAGCGGCATGACCTCCTCCCTCGGGTCCACCCGGCGCCTGCGGGCCCTCTACGTCCTCGGGCACTCCCGCGCAGACATGGCCAGCCGCATCGGGATCTGCCGCGACTACGTTTCCCGCATCGCCCGCGGCGAATTCGCTCAGATCAGCACCGAACACGACCACGCCATCCGGCGCATGTACGCGGAACTTTCCACTGCCCGCGGGAAGAGCACACACACCGGCCCCTACGCCGCACGCCAGCGCTGGCACGGCCCCATGGCCTGGCACGACATCGACGACCCCGCCGCAGTCCCCGAGGTCGGCGAGTTCGAGGACGCGTGGAGCAAGCGCGAGGCCCGCGAAGCCCTCGCCGCGGCACGCGCCGAAGACATCGCCCACCTCGCCTCGTTCGGCCTCTCTGCTGACCACATCGCCACCCGCGTCGGCCTCACCGCCGACTACGTCCGCGACCAGATCAACGGCATCCGCGGCCCTGGCTGGCGCGACCAGGCGGTGAGCGCCTGATGCCCGCGAAGGAGATCAGGGCGCGGAGCGCCGGGCCGTGAGCGACACCGACATGAGCCCGTCGCTCCTCACCCCGCTGGCCTGCCGCTGGAACACCGAGCATGGCCGGTGCGGGACGACCCCGGCCCGCTGGTACCCCCAAGGGCCGGCATGCGACGAACACAGCCCCTGGGGCCGCGCCGGATGGCCCGGACCCACACGAGCCGCACAGCCGCCCGCCAAGGGCTAGCCACCCCGTTGCCCCGAGTTTCTGCCCGCACCCGAACAGCCGAGAGAAGACGCCAGATGTCCTGGTTCAAGGTGGACGACAGCGCCCACAGCCACCCGAAGATGCGCCGTGCCGGTAAGGCAGCGGTCGGCCTGTGGGTGATGTGCGGCTCCTACGCGTCCGCCTACCTGACCGACGGCGTCATCCCGGGCGAGACCGCGAACCGCGAGGGCAGCCCGCAGCAGATCGCCAAGCTCGTCCGGGTCGGCCTGTGGCACGGGGCCGGGCACACCTGCCCGCGGTGCCCGCAGCCGGCCGCCGGGGACTACTTCATCCACGACTACGGCGTCTACAACCCGTCCCGGGCGAAGGTCCTCGCGGAGCGCGAGAAGGCCGCCGAGAAGAAGCGCCAGCAGCGTGCCGGCGCCCCCTCCGGCGGGGGCGGCCCGGCGGGTTCCGGAGAAAAAGTGGGTGAAAAAACAACCTCAAACAAAGTGCAAACAAAGTCGTTTTCGTCTTTTTCTGAAGGCACCTTTTTTGACGAATCCGCAGGTGAAGAGCCTGCGTCCCCAGGGTACTCCCCGGGGTATCGCGCGCGCGCGGCCCGGCCCGCCCCGGAAGTACCTCCTAACGGAGGTACTTCAACAGCCAGCCATGCAACGCGCGCGAGCGCCGTCCCGGACCGCCTGCGCCCCCTCGCCAAAGCGCTGTCCGCGGCCGGGCTCGGAGCAGTCGCCTGGGACATCACCAAGATCACCGACTGGGAGCGGGTCCGCCTCCAAGTCGAACGCCTCGGGACCGACCTCATGGTCGAATCCGCCCTCGCCGCCGCCCAGCGCCGAGGCAAACCCGACAGCGTCACCGCCTGGATCAACCGCTGGGAATCCCTCACCGACCCCCAGCCCCCCAGCACCGACGTCACCGCCGCAGGCCCCAACGTCTACCCGATCACCAGCGCCCGCGGACCCGCCGGCACCGACGCGAACCTCGCCGGCCACGCCGCCCTCATCGCCCAACTCGCCGCCATGGAAGGGCAGCAGTGAACCCCACCGAAGCCAGTCAACTCCTCGGCCGCGCCGCCATGTTCGACAACCGCAAACCCTCCGCCGGGGCAGCAATCGCCTGGGCCGAAGCACTCCACGACGTCCCGCTCGACCAAGACGCGCTCGCCGCCGTCGCCGCGTACTACGGCGCCCCCGGTGAGCCCGGCGAACGCCGCTGGCTCCAGCCCCACCACGTGCGGCACTTCCGCTCGCTGCCTCGCGGGGAGCGCATCACCGCGGCGAACCTGCGCTACGACGGCCACCCCGACGAGACCGCCGAAGAATCCGTGACCAACCTGCGCGCGCTGATCACCGCCGCCGGTGACGGCCGCATCGCACCCCGACCACTGCGCGCGCTGGAGCCCGCCGAGCAGGCCGCGATCACCAGTCGAGCCCGGATCGCGATTGAGGCCGTGAAGGCCATCGGCGAGGAAGCCACCCAAGGGCTGCCCAGCCGACGGGAAGGTGTCGTCAACGTCCTCGGTGTGCCGTGCCCGATCTGCCGCATGCCCGTAGGCAAGAACTGCCGTTCCCGGCGCAGCAAGCACCGGGGCGACGTTCACCCGGGGCGCCTCGAAGACGCCCGCCGGATCGCCGCGGGCCTGCCCCCGGTCGACCCGTCCAACACTGCAATCGAAGAGCGCCAGCGACACGAAGCAGCACGACGGGCACTTGAACTCAGCGGACCCACCGTGTTCATCCCACCGACCAGGGCCGAAGTTGACGAGGCGTCATGACCAGCCCCGTCCGCCGCCCCGTCGGCACCGCCGAGGCCAAGGCCGCGATGGCCGTGAAGTGCCCGCACTGCGGCGCACAGCCCCGCAACCGGTGCACGACCCCGTCCGGACGGCACACGCTGCCCGACCCGCACCCGGCACGCATCGCCGCCGCCCCGGCTGCCGCGACCATCCCGCTCCCGCGACCCGCCGCCTGACTGACCAACCGCTCAGTTTGCCGCCCCATGAGCCCAGCCGCGAAGCACCAAGGAGCCACCCATGATCGACCCGCCAGTTGAGATCGCCGGCCGCCGCGCCCTGCGCGAAGCCGCGGTCAGCGTCGGAGCCCAGCTGGACGACGCGCAGGTGGCCGTGATGACCCGCGCCCTGGTCCTGACCTTGGAGTTGCCACGACCGTCCGGGGTTCGGCCGGTCGTGGTGGCGTCGGGGATTGGCTTGGACGAGACCGAGTTGGCGCTGCTCCGGTTGCTGGCCTACGACCTGAGCGACGCGGAGATCTGCCGTCAGCGGGGGCTGGCTCGGACTGCGCTGCGAGTGCGGTTGCGGGGCTTGTTCGTGAAGCTCGGGGTGGAGTCGCGGCTGCAGGCCGTGGCGGTGGCCTATGAGACCGGGATCCTCGGCGGGGGCCATAGTGGGCCCATGGCGGGGCCTGTGTCGCCGCCTGCGGCGCTCGCAGTCGCAGTTGGGGCAGCGGGGCGACCCGTCACTTTGAACGCCGCAGAGGTGCCTTCTAAGGCTTTCGGCCTGACGGGTGATCAGCTGCAGGTGCTGCGCCTGGTCGCGGACGGCCTGGACAACCTGGAGATAGGCTACCGGCTCGACCTGACGAGAGACCAGGTCAAGCACAGGATGCAGGCCCTGTACCGGGCCAGCGGGGCCCTGTCGCGGACCGCGCTCCCCGCCTGGGGCCGGCGGGTCGGACTGCTCGGCGGTGAGCAGCGGTGACCGGCCAGCTCGCCTCAGTGCGCTCCGACGGGCCACACGCCGCGGTCGCCGACCCAGTAGACCTTCGTATCGTCGTCGAGGCTGATCTCCTGGCCTGCCGCGGCGATCAGTTCTTCGGCTTCGCGGCGGCTGGAGCAGCCTTGAGCGAGCGGGATCCCGCCCGGGGTTCGGACCCGGACTTGGCGGGTGTTCTGCTCGGCGAGCAGCGGGCCGATGTACACGGGCTGGTCGGCGTCGGGTGTGGTCATGGTCCCAGCGTCTCCCGGGGCCGGGCGGGGCGCATCCGGGCGCGCCAAAGCGCCGCCGTGCCCTCGGGGCAGGCGGACGCGGGACGGGGGCGGCTACTCGGCGGCGGCCTCTGGGTCGTTCGCGGCGGCGGCGAGCATGGCGTAGTTCAGCCAGGGTGGTTCGGCCCTGCACAGCTTGCGGTTCGTCTGGAACCACTCGGGTCGGTCGCGTTCCAGTTCGCCTGCTCGTTCCCGGGCTTCGTCGGGGGTGAGGGCAGCGATCTGGGGCCAGTCGGAGAGCCACTCTGGGACGGTGCTGGCCGGTGGCGGGGTGGCTGCCTGGGCTGCTCGTCGGCGGGTTGTTTCGGCGCGCTGCTGGTAGGCGGGGTCGGCCTTGATGCCGTGGTCGCGGGCGAGTTTCCGGGTGTGTCCTGGGGTCCAGGGGGATGCGTCGGTGATCTCGGTCCGTTTGACGGTGGCGTCGGCGTAGGCGTCGAAGATCGCACGCTCGACGGCGATGCGTGCTGCCTCGAACTTCTTGGTGGCCGCCTTGATGGCGGCGATGCGCGGGTGGTCGTCAGCCATGGCTCCAGAGTAGCGGTGGAGTCAAGCGCTGGAAATAAGCGAAGAAAATCACCGCTGATTACTTGCGATCATGGCACTGGGGCACGCACACTAGAGACACAGAGCAGCGCCGAATATCAGCGCTCATGCGTGACCATAGAGGGGACCGCCATGCTCGCCACCACCCGCACCGCCCGCCAGACCCTCCGCCGCCGCGCCGCCACGACCCGCCTCCGCGCCTCCCTGAACCGAGGCCGCGCGATCGCCACCCACGTCATCGCCGCGGGCGTCGAGACCGACGCGGTCGCCGGGATCACGAACGGTCTCCGGTCGGTCGCGAAGCGGCTGCACGTCGAACCCGTCAAGGTCACCCGAACCCACCGCACCGTCCAGGGCCACGGTCGGATGCGCCGCGTTGGCCACTACACGACCGCGCAGCTGGTCCGCCTCGCCGCCGCTTACCGGCCCCGCAAGGCCGAGTTGATCACCGCCCTGACCGTCCTCACCGGCTTCCTCGCCGCCGCCTGAACAGGAGCACCCCGCCATGACGAAGTTCACCGCGTTCTTCCAGACCACCGCCTCAGCCGCCGTCACCGCCGATGTCCCGGACGACGTTGCCGCCCAGGGTGCCGAAGCGATCTCCGAATGGATCTGGGAGCACGGCGAGTTGCCGACTCCCGGTGCACAGGCCTCCGGCTGGGGCCAGCCCTGGTCGCTGGACCTCGGCGAGTGGGAGATCGAGTCCCACGCTGACGGCCAGCACGAGGGCCTGGCCTACGTCATGGACGAGGACGGCAACGAGATCACCGACTGACCTCCTCGCCGCCGAGTCCACCCACCACGAAAGGCCAGACCCGTGAGCACCCGCGGATTCCTCAGCTTCGCCGCCGAGGGCAAGACCAAGACTGGCTACAACCACTTCGACAGCTATCCGGGCGCCCTCGGCATTGACGTGCTGACCTGGCTGCGCGCCGCCGACTATGCCGCCGAGGCCGAGCGGGCCCGTGCCCTGCGCGTCGTGGACGACAGCACCGAGCCGACCGACGAGGACTGCGACCGCCTGGTGCGGTACTACAGGCCGGGCGTCGGCGAGAAGTCCGACCGCCCGACCTGGTACCAGCTGCTGCACGAGACGCAGGGTCGGCCCGGCGCGATCCTCGACGCCGGAGCGATCCTCGACGCGAGCAACTTCCCGGCCGACTCCCTGTTCGCCGAGTGGGGCTACGTCGTCGACTTTGACGCGATGACCTTCGAGGTCTACGAGGGCTTCCAGCGGTCGCGGCACTCCGATGGCCGCTTCGCCGACATGGAGCCGCTGCGGGACAGCGAGTACTACCCGGTCCGGCTTGTGAGGTCCTGGCCGCTGTCGGAGCTGCCGGACAACGACGCTTTCATGGCCGTCGAGGACGACGGCTAGCAGCCCCTCCGGCCGCCTCCGACGAACCGGAGGCGGCCCACCGCCCTGCTTGACCGCCCCTGCCCGCCCGCGCACGAAAGGCACACGCCATGAGCGCCGAGCTCGCGCAGCAGATCCTCGACCGCATCACCGCCGACCCGGACGCCTTCACCCCCGGCCTGACCGGTTTTGCGTCCGTCCTCGGACACGCGGTCTGGCCCGAGGACCACATCACCGGAGACGACATCTCCATGGGCATCGCCGGATGGGCATGCCACCTGTCCAACTGGCGGCTGTCCACCGACGACTTCGGCCGGGCGTGGGCCTTCGAGGAGGGCTGGGACGAACGTCGCTCCGTGCTGGAACTCGCGGTGGAACTCCTGGACCTCGACAGCTTCGCGCTGCTGGAAGAAGACGACCGAGGCACCGCCATCGCAGGGCTCCGAGCCATCGCCAACCACTGACCCGACCAACCCGACCAAGGAGTACCGACGTGCCCACTCTCTCCAACCTCGCCGCCACCGCCTACGCCGAGGACCGTGCTATCCGCACCGTGCAGCAGCGCGAGATGGCCGCCGAACACCTCGCCCAGATCCTCCACTACGCGGACCTCGCCGCCAGGAAGACCCTCGGCAACGAGGCCGCCGAACTCCTGGCCTTCGAGGTCTCCGACGGGGCCGCCGAGCCGGACACCACGCAGGCCGAGGCCGACATCCCCGACCACCCCGGCTACGGCATCCGTTTCGTCGGCAGCGAGGACCACGACCGCCTGTACCTGGTCCGCCCGTGCGCCCACTGCGGGCACGTCGCGGTGGACGAGGTCCGATCTCTTCCGCACCTCGGTGAGCTGCTCAACGCCGACGCCACCGGAGACCCGCGATGACCGAGCCCCTGACCGACCAGCAACTCGCCCAATTGTCCGTCGAGTTGGAGAGGCCGGGCCCGCACCACCCCACCCGCGCCGAGGTCGCCGGACTGCTGGCCGAGGCGACCCGCCTCCGCGCCGAACGGAGCGACCTCCGGGCCGCGGCCGAGCAGCGCTTCGCTGAGATCGGCCGGGCCGTCCGCTACCTCGACGCAGGTGACCCCGGCAGCGCCCGGTCCGTCCTCGTCACCGCGGGCGGCGGCACCGACCGGATCAACGCCACCCCGCTCTGCCACTGCGGCCACGGTGAAGCGCAGCACCAGGGCCCGGACGGCCTCGGCGGTGCGCAGTGCCGGGTCTGCCCCGGCGACAGCGAACGGGCCTGGCATCACCCCTTCGAGGCCGAAGCCCCCGCTGACCCGTGCCGTGCCGAGCCCGTGCACCAAGCCGGAAGCCCCAACAACCGCCCTGCCTGACCCCACCACCACTTGGAGCTCCCGATGCTGCACCTCGTGCCCGTCCGCTCGCGCGACGCCCGCGCGATGGTCGCCATGTGGCACCGGCACCACCAGCCGCCCGTCGGCCAGATCTTCGCTGTCGGAGTCGCCGATGACGACGGCGTCCTACACGGCGTCGCCATCGTCGGCCGACCCGTCGCCCGGATGTACGACACCGGCCAGACCCTCGAAGTGACCCGCGTCGCCGTCGACGGCTCCAAGAACGCCTGCTCAATGCTCTACGCCGCCGCTTGGCGCGCAGCCTCAGCCCTCGGCTACACCCGGCTGATCACCTACACCCAGGTCGGCGAATCCGGCTCCTCCCTGCGCGCAGCCGGATGGCGCGTGATTGCCCAACGGTCCGCCCACCCCGGATGGGACCGCCCGTCACGTCCACGTACCGCGCTCGGCACCGAACACATGCCCCGGACGCTCTGGGAAGCGTCCTGACCCGCCCTGCCTGAGCGGCCCGCACACCGAAACCCAGGAGCCCCCTGTGTCTGTTCTCGCCCCCGACCAGCCCACCCGCGAGACCGCCCGCGCCGCTGCCCGCCAGGTCTTCGCTGAGCTGAACCCAGGGATTGGTGGCCAGCGCTTCGCCGACCGGATCGCCGAGATCATCCTCGACGCGGTCGCCTCCACGATTCGTACCGCCGCGCTCGCGGAGACGGAGGCAATGATCCGCGCCTCGTGCTTCACCCACACGCCCGGCACCGAGTACGGCTGGCCCGACTGCCACTGCGCCGTCGCCGACCACCTCCGTCTCGCTGCCGCTCCGGCCACCACCACGACACCCGAGGAGCACTGACCCATGGCGATCGAACTCGGCCGGATCTACCGGGCCGTCCGCCCCACCCCGTCCATGCCGGGCGAGCAGTTCATCCGGATCCGGGTGACCGCACGAGGACCGAGCTTCCCGGCGTGGGGCTGGTCCAAGGTCCGCGTGGAGACCGTGCTGCCCGACGGGACGGGGATCCGCGAGCGCGCGATCGAGGCCACCCAGCTCCACGACTCCCCGCTCACCCGCGATGGCCAGCCGCGGCGGACGGGCTACGTGCGGGAGACCAGCGTCCTGACCACCACCACGGAGGGCTGACCATGCCGCAGACCCGTGAGCGTCGCATGTACCTGATGTGGCGTGCCGAGAAGCGCCGCCACGACTACCGGCGCGGTGAGCAGCACACACCGTTCATGCGAGTGGCGCAGCGGTTCGGGCTGCCGATCCGCGACGTCAAGGCGATCATCGCGGCCGAGCGACCGGCCGCCGTTCCGGGCGGCGCGGGCGGCGACCGATGACCACGCTACTCGGGTGGCGGGGACGGCTTCGCGGGGGTCGAGGTGTATCGGTGGAGGGCGGCGAGGATGACCTCGGTCAGCGTGACACCCTCTTCGGCGGCCTTGGCCTGGGCGGCGTGCCACAGGCCGTCGGGTACGCGGACGTTGCGTACCGGGGTGATGCCGGTCTTGCGTCCTGCCATGGCCGCCTCCATCGTTTCTGTAAGTACAAACATAGCATCCGGCCTGTAGATACCGCTTGACAAGGGGGCGTCGCGAGAGCATTCTGTAAGTACAAACAACGGCAGCAACCAGCCACGGAGGCCACGATGAACACCACCCGCGAGATCGGAACCGCCGTCACCACCCGGGCCCTCGTCCGCATCACCGAGGGCAACGGCCACCACAAGGGCGTCGCCGGGATCGCGCTCGGCTACAACGCCCAGTACGACAGCATCAAGGTCGGCTTCATCGACGCCAGCGGCAACTACACCGGCGACTACACCACCGTTGCTGTCCAGCACGTCGAGGTTGTCGAGTCGGCACCCGAGGCGACGCATACCGCGACGGAGGCCACACCCGAGCCGACCGCCAGCACCGCCGCCTCGGCGCACCGTCAGAAGAGCACCCGCACCGCGCGACGCAACAAGGCCGCTGCGATCCTCCGCCACCGCGCAGCGACCACCCGTGCCACTGCCCGTATCCGCCGCAACACCGCCACCCGACCCACCTTCGCTCTCGCTGCTTGAAAGGCCGCCCGTGACCGACACCCTCGACCTGCCGCTCACGCCCCCGCCGGGTGGTGAGGTCCTGTACCAGTCCGACCGGTGCACGCTGATCTGGGGCGACTGTACCGACCCGGCCGTGATCGCGTCGGTGCCGAATCACTACGGGCTGCTGTGCACCGATCCGCCTTACGGGGTGAACTTCCGCAGCAACATCGGGCGGAACTTCGACCTGCTCGCGGGGGATGACGGCAGCGTGGACTGGGCTGTCGTGTTGGGGTCATGGGCTCGGCGGCTTGCCACGCACCGGCACGTCTACGTCTTCGGCTACACCCCCGCAGAGCTGACCGAGCCCCTGCAGCTCGGTCCGACCGCGGAGCTTGTCTGGGACAAGCTCATGACCGGCATGGGTGACCTGTCCCAGCCGTGGGGTCCCGGTCACGAGCGCCTTGTGTTCGGCGTCTCGTCAGCGAATCCGGCGCACGGCGGTACGGCTCGGAAGGGAATGCTGGCGGCCCGGATGCGACAGGGGTCCGTTCTGCGGGTGCCGAGGAAGAACGCCACGGCGGTGACCCGGCATCCCACGGAGAAGCCTGTCGCGCTCATGTCCCAGTTGATCGAGTCCAGTTCGGTGCGCGGTGACCTCGTCGTGGACCCCTGCGCGGGTTCGGGCAGCACTCTCGTCGCGGCGATCCTCGAAGGCCGTCGCGCGTTCGGCGTGGAGATCGACCGGAAGTACGCCGAGCTGGCCGTAACCCGTATCAAGGCCGCCGAGAAGATCGCCGCCGCCATTGAGGCCGCCTGACCGCCCCGTCAACGCCACCTGAGGAGAATCAACATGGGTACGTCCCGCACCACTTATCTCGCCTTCGGCATTCAGATCCCCGATGCCGAGCCGGAAGAGTTGCAGGAAAAGCTGCACGGCTCCGGCCTCGGCTATCTGCACGCCGGTGACCACATCAAGAGCATGACGTTCCTCGTCACCGAATGCCACACCGTCGACCTCGGCACCTTCAGGATTATCAGGCCCGAGGTCCACCCCGCCGAACAGGTCTCCGAGTGGATCCGGATGCTCCGCGACGGAGCCACACGCCTCGGCATCACCAACATGCGACCGCCCGGCTGGTTCGTCGTCCCCGACCTCCGGGCGATCAGCGTCACCGACGTCCCGGCTGAGGCTGCCCGGTGAGCGGGCCACAGGAGCGCATGGACGCCGAGGACCTCGCAGTCCGGCTGCTATCCGGGCGCGAGCACCTGGCCGAGGACGACGCACGACGACTCCTTGCCGAGGTCCAGATGAACGCGCTGCACGCTGCCGCGCGCCGGGCCAGCACGGAGATCCCGTGCTCCAGCACAGCGTTCGAGGCCGGGGTGTACGCGGTCGCCGCATGGCTGGAGCAGCAGACCAGCAAGGAGCAACACGATGCCTGAGCGCATCTACCTGAACCGTGTCCCCGGCGAGGAACGCATCCACGTCGAGATCACCGCTACCGAGACCCCGGCCCTGTTGGAGGACCTGGCACTGCTGCAGGGGCCCGTGAGCCCGGCTATGAACGTCCTCGTCTGCCTGCTCGACCACGCCGAGGGTGTCTTCGCCGACGCCATCGCCCGCGGCGAGGAGCGGCAGTCGTGACCACCGTCTGGGTGCCGGAGTGCGGCAACGAGCGGTACATGGCGTGGCTCGGTGTGCAGGTTGACCCGTGGAACCTGGACGAGTGCCGGGAGTGCGAGTTCTGCGGCGGCTGCGCGGTCCACACCTGCTACCGCGACGACAAGAGCACCCTGCTGCACGCCGACTGGTTCATGCCGTTCCCGGCCCACGGCGAGCCCGAGTGTGGAGAGATGGGTGGCCCGGCGCACCTGGTGCCGGCGTCGTACCCGCCCGAACCCTGCAACCTCGCACCCGACCACGGCGGGAAGCACCGGACGCGTGCAGGCTGGTCCTGGCCGCAGACCTCAGCCGCGCCTGTCGTGTCGTCGGTGGCCGGCCCGGACGGCGGTACGGCATGAGCGGGTGGCTGCTCGCCGTTGCCCTGGGTACCGCCGTGAACGTGGGCTACGTGCTCCGCAGGATCCGCCCGGCCCGTCGCCTATTCGAGTGGGCTGAGACCCAGTCCGAGGGCGACGGCTGGGGCCACTGGGTACGCAGGGTCCCGGCCGCCGCGATCATCAGCACCGCGCTAGCCCTGCACCCGCGGGCGACGCGCCGGGCCTACCTCGACAACCGGCAGCGGCGACGCCAGCAGGCAGACCCGGAGTTCACCGGGGCCATGCGACCCGCCTACGACCCCGACTGGCACAGGGAGGCCAACCATGGCGACGGCTGAGATCCCCGTCGACCGCTGCCCGCGTTGCCGGTGCGGGGACTGCGGCGGTCGCCTCGACCAGCACACCGCGACCGGCTGCGGGTGCGCGGACTGCAAGCTCAGTTGGATGCGCCCGTGCCGTCTTGCCGCGTTCACGCCGCCGGAGCGGGTCTACCTGCTCGCCCAGCAGTTGGGGCCGCTGCTGTCGTCGCACCTGGACGAGAAGGCTGCGCGTCGCTGCCTGGCGGTCGCGCACGCCGCACACCACGCACTCAACGACTACGACCACCCCGAGGAGTCCGACGATGCCTGACCTTCCTCCGACCGACGAGCAGGTCCTCAACGCTGCTGCCAGCGGCTACAGTGCGCACACCATCGCCCGGCTCCTCGGCGTCGAGGACACGGCCGTCCGGCGCACGATCGCCCGGATCCGGCGCCGCCTCGGGGCCCACAGCCTTGACCACGCCGTCCAGATCCACCAGACCCGCACGGAGCAGCCCGATGCCTGACCTCACCCCCGCCGCCGAGGTTCGCACCGCAGCCGCCACCCTGCGCGTGTGGTCTGCCGCTGCTCATGCTGACGCGGGGGCACCGTGGGGATCTCACCCCCGACGCGAGAAAGACCCGCTCGGCCCGACGAGTCTTATGTGCACGCCCTGGGCGCCAATCATCCACGGTCCGCCGGCCCGCGTCCCCGCCTTCGTCACCGGTCCAGTCGGCCGCTGGATGGCCCTGATGGACCCCACCGTGGGCGGGCTGCTCGCCGACTGGCTGGACCAGGCGGCGGACGCGTTCGAGGGCGTTGACTGCCCAGCCACCGAGCCCGCGCTGCTGCTCGCCCGGAAGATCAACGCCAAGGAGACCACCGATGCCCACTGACCTGCGTTTCGCCTGGTGCTTCAGCCACGGTGGCATCCACCGCTTCGCCGCCGACCGGGACCCGTGGTGCACGGCGTCGTGGGTCTGGCTCGACGGGGCCAGTGAGGCAGAGGCTCTGGTCGACAAGGCGCAGAGGTTCGGCGACGCCCGGTTCGAGGACCAGCTCACAATGAACCAGCGCCTCGCGATCATCAACGGCGAGATCCCCGGACGCAAGACTGAGGAGTCCGCGTGAGCCAGCCCGAACCCACCCAGCTCCGCGACCACCTCGCCGAGGCCCTGCGCGCCGCAGCGTTCCTGTGCGACGACTGCTGCACGGAGGAGGACGAGGCGGCATGCGACGCCGCACACCCGATCCAAGCCGCCGTCCTGCACTTCGACCAGGTCGCGGACATCACCGGGCCCGTCGACGCCATCGCCGACGTGATGCTCGGGATCGTCCAGCACGACCTGGATTCGCTGGAGCAGCAGGCCGCGAACGCGCGCGCCGTCGCCCGGGACGCCAACCAGCGGGCCGAGACGGCCCAGGCCGAGCGGGACCGGGCCATGGCGTCCGTCCCGCTGGTGTGCTCGGACGACCGGCATCAGGCCAAGGTGCGTGGGCTGGAAGCCGAACTCGCGGCACTCCGCGAGGAGCGCGACGAGGACACCCGGGTGATGCAGGCGCTGCGGCGGCAGCGGGACGAAGCCGAGCAGCAGTTGGACTTCCTCCGTGCCGCCGTCGACCTGATCCGCCGTGCCGACGTCAGCAGCGATGAGATCCTGTTCGGCCTCGACGGCCAGCAGATCCGTATCGCCGTCAACGTCTCCGATGTCTTCGCCTGGGGCTGTGCCGACGCCGAGGACATCACCCCCGAGCGGCTGCCGATCCTGGAGCAGGCGTGGTTGGACTGCCGGGCCGTCGACGCCGACGAGTGGACCGCCGAGCTGTACGCGGCCCGGGTGCGCGGCATGCGGCCCCAGGGTGCGGCCTATCCGAAGGAGGCTGCCGTCGCAGCCCTGTTCGACGCCTGCGGACCAGAGCGCGAGGTCGGGCTCGGGAACCCCCGCAGGCCGCCAGCAACCGCCGGATCCTCCCCGGCCGCCGAGCCCGACGCCTGCCGGGTGGTCGACGTGGACGGCACCCCGGTCGCAGTCCACGGCTCCGGCGACATGACCGCGAAGGACCAGGAGATGTTCGCCGAGGTCGTCCGCGCCGCGAAGCGCCTGTACGCCGCCGAGCATGCAGAGCCGGTCGAGCGGCCCCGCGCCCAGTGCCACCGCTTCCGGGAGCACCCCGGCCACCTCTGGCTGCGGAACCGCGAGTCCGTCCACTGCCCCGGCTTCCCGCTCACCCCTGCGCCTCGGGAGTCCTGATGAGGCCTGAGGTGACCCAGGCCCGCATCATCGTCACCGGTTCCCGCGCTCACACCGACCGCGACCTGATCCGCAGCGCCCTCGCGCTGGCCCGCTGGGACCTCGGCCCGCTCATCGTCGTCCACGGCGCCGCACCCGGGGCGGACAGCATCGCCTCGGAGTGGGCGCGCTCGTACCCGCACCTCGGCGTCACCGAGGAACGGTGTGAACGACGGCGGTTTTCCCCAGGGGTGGTGTCGGCGTAATTCTCCAACCCCTGGGGCCGCCGCAGTCAGGCTGCGGACTGCTGGCTGATCTTCTCGGTGGGGGTCCTCGGTCGCTTGTT
>NZ_JBHFAB010000003.1:394045-423028 GCF_042510955.1 Streptacidiphilus cavernicola | reverse complement strand
GACCACCGCCCACAAATCATCGTCCACGACCCACGGCTTGACGCTCACACCATCACGAACGGCTCAATCGTCATACCGGTTACGGCCGATCTGCACCGCCCCACAAGATCGTGTTACGAGCTCATAGGCATTCGAATTGAATCCAAGATCAAAGCAACAGTGCTCGAATTCGATGCCGATCAGACGTGCAGCACGAAATGTGCAATGAGAAACATTACCTGAAACCGCATTGGCCGCCCCTTTAAAGTCCCTGGTTTGTTCTCTCGCGGACGCCCTGAGTGATCCGCCTCTACCTGCGAGAGCCCACGCCAAAGAAGGAGTAACCGGTGATCCTTCGCGCCCAAGGCCTGACCGCCAAAGGGTTCAATTTCTCTTCCTAATTACCATTGAGATACCGATGCCCGGAACGCTAGCGCCACAGGAATGCATATTCCAAGCCCAGTAGCACGCCCACAGTGATCAGCCCAAGAATTACGACGCGACTTGAGACCCGGGAAGGGACGGGATCGGCAGACCCAGTTTCCATCTGCTGTACTGCAGCAGAGCGAATATACGGGCCAGCGCCCACTAGTGAAACCAATAGGGCCGCCACCACGTCGAAGTAGATGACCATCGAATGCTCTAGCGCCTGCCGCTTGGCCAATCCGATAACCAGAGTGATCAGGAAGAGAACGAGGAAAACCATGGACAGTCGAATTCTCTGCTTTGCCGATGGCATAAGCAAGGAAAGGCGAATCATAGCACCGATGCCGGCGACCAACGCGGCCACCACCACCAGCCACGGGGGAATGGATTGAATCACGGAACTCCTTACCACGAGCTCGTACCTGGGTCTGCCATAAGGTTGGACCAGTTCCAGGTTGTCATACCTAGTGCTGGCGGAAGTGCACCGGTGGCGGCGAGTGTTGCCTTGGCGTACGTGCCGGATCTTTCCTCCGCCCCGGTGAGCGCCCTGCCGCTGACCTTCGCGGCCTGCTTACCTGACTCATCGATGAGGGCCGCCAGCCCCTCACGCGCAACCGAGGTCGCCAGCGGCGAAGCCCCCCGTGCCACCACTCCACCGAGGGCACCGAAGCCTCCGGTCCCGATGGCGAGTGCCGTTCCGGCGAGCGCGAATTCCGCGTCGTGTCCATCGCCCCCCACTGTGTAGGCGAGCGCCGAGGCCGCACCAAGGCCTACAGACGCCCCAACCAGGATGGCGGCGGCTTCCTGCATACCCGGAACGAATGCCAGCGCACCGCCAAACAATCCTGTGACTGTGCTGGCGTCACCGAGTAGGTCTCCGCCGATCCGCGCGTCCTTCTGAACGCCATGCCAAAGGTTTCCCCAGAAGCCTGAGTGGGCGGCTCGGGTTGCTGCTGCGACGGCGGCTGCGTGGGCGGCTATCGCTTCTTGCTGGGCGCGGTATTGGGCTTCGGCGGCTTCCTGGGCGGCGAGGGCCGCCCGTGCGGGTGCCCATGCGGCGTCCCATGCGCGGTTGGTTGCGGGGCTCCAGATCTGGTGTCGTTCGGCGAAGCCGTCGCTGTCGCCCCAGGAGCTCTGGTCGCAGCTGCCGACGCCGCAGGTGTGGGGCGGGGTGGTGTGGCCGACTACCTTGCCGGACTTATCGTTGACGACCTGGCCCTCGGGGTCGGTGACGGTGAGGCCCCCGGCGCCGCCGCCGCAGGAGAAGCCGGACTCGGCGCAGTCGTCGGGGCGCAGGCCGCTGGGGTCGGCGCCGTTGACCGGGTCGTCGGCGGAGTAGGTGTAGCCGCCCAGCTGGTTGGAGTCCGCTGCCTCCAGGATCGGGTCGGCCTGGAGGAAGTGCCCGGTGGCCGGGTCGTAGTTGCGGGCGCCGAGGAGGTCGAGGCCGGTGACGGGGTCGGACGGCTGGTTGAGGTAGGAGCGGCCGTCGATCCAGCTGCTGGGGACGGTGCCGCGGCTGGTGCCGTAGGGGGTGAAGGAACGGCGGGTCTCGGTGGTGAGGGTGGAGTTGATCAGGACGGTGCCGGTGCCCTGGCCGTTGGCGGTCTCGTAGGTGAGGTTGCCGGTGTTGTCGCGGATGACGGTCGGGCCGCTGCCGGTGTCGTAGTAACGCAGCGCGGTGATGCCGCCGGAGGAGTTCATGGTGAGCTGCTCGCCCGGCAGGTAAAGCACCGTGGTGGTGTGACCACCCACCGTGTCCTTCTGCTCGATCAGGGAGCCGCTGGCGTCGTAGGTGTACCCGGTGCTGTTGCCCGTGGTGCTGTCGGTGACGCTGCTGGTACGGCCCTGGGCGTCATAGGTGTACGCCTGGTTGCTGGTCGTGGTCCCGGCGGTGTTCTTGACCGCGACCGACTTGGTGGAGCCGTCCGGGTTGTAGCCGTAGGCGGCGGTGGTGGTGCCGGTGCCGTTGGTGGTGGCGACGGACTGGACGGTGTCCGGCTGACCGGTCTGGCCGCCGGCCCCGGCGGGATAGGTGCTGACCTGCGAGCTGGTGGTGGCACCGGTGGTGTCGTGGGTGGTCAGGCCGGTGCGGTTGCCGTCGGCGTCATAGCTGTAGCTCTCCCAGTAGGGCGCCGGGCCGCCGTTGCTGCTCGCACTGGGGCTGCTGGTCTTGCAGCCTCCGATGTTGGGGACGGAGGGCGACGCCGCGGTGCTGGTGCCGGCCGTGTCGGTCCAGGCGGTGGCGAGCTGACCCTGACCGTTGTAGGTGAAGCACTGCAGGTCAGTGGCGGTTCCGGCGTCCTGGACGTCCTGCTCCGCGGTGATCTTGCCGGCTGCGTTCCACAGCGTGGTGGTGTCGTCGACGTGGCCGGTGCCGTTCTCCTTGTCCAGGAAGGACTCGACCGCCCGGCCGGTGGCGGTGTCGTAGTCGTTGGTGAGGACGACCTGGTCGGGCATGCCGCCCAGGGTGGACCTGGTGACCTGGCCGAGCGGGTTGGAGACGATCTGGGTGAGGTAGCCGGCGTTGCCGGACAGGTTGGTCAGCGTGCCGGTCTCGGTGTAGCTGTCGTAGACGGTCTCGGCGGGCAGCCCTCCGTCGGCTCCGTAGTTGGTGTCGTCCAGCATCCCGGTGACCGGGGTGTAGTCGTAGGAAACCGTGTAGGTCTTCGCCAGGCTGCCTTCGCTGGCGGGGACCACGGTCGTGCTCCCGGTCTGCGCGCCCAGCGCGGTGTAGCCGGCGATGGTCTGGGTGAAGGCGCTGCCGGCGCCGCTGTAGGAGGTCTGGGTGGCGGGCTGGCCCTTGCCTCCGCTCGCGGTGTCGTAACCCCACGAGTCCAGTTCGGTGCCGCCGTTGTACAGCGTCTTCTTCCGTCCGAGCACGTCGTAGGTGTACGTGAGCGTGGTGCTGTTGGCGTCAGTGGAGGTGAGCTGGTCGCCCGCGGTGTCGAAGGTGGCGCTTGAGGCGCCCGTGTCGGGGTCGGTGGAGGCGACCTGGTTTCCCTGAGCGTCGGTCAGCTGGGTCCGCACATGCGCGTCGGCGTCGGTGATGGTGGTCCGCAGTGCCGCTCCGCCGCCGGCCGTGGTCGCCTGGGCGTAGGAGTAGGAGGTCACCGTGGCGTCGGACGCGTTCCCGGTCGCGGTGTTGGAGTGGTAGCGCCACACCGCGGTGGTGCGGCCCTGGGCGTCGACCACGGTGGAGACGGCCGTTCCACCGCTCGGAGCGGAGGAGTCGGTGCGGTCCACTCCGGGGTAGGCGGTCGGGCTGCTCCACTGCAACTGCCCGAGCGAGTAGAACGAGGACAGGACCGGGCGTCCCATCCCGTCGTAGGCGGTCACGCTCTGACCGGGGACCTTGGCGTCGGTCGCCTGGTAGACGGTCGAGGACGGCGCGTTGGTGATGTAGTACGGGGTACTGGTGGTCTTGGTCTTCCAGCCGTGCGAGTCGTAGAAGTCGTCGCTGACCAGGGAGCCGTTGGAGTTGGCGCTGTCCAGGGACAGTGCCTGGTCCTGCCGCAACTGCATGAATCCGTTGTAGATCTGGAAGTCGGTGCGGTAGGTGCCGTCTTCACGGATGGTCTTGGTCTCGGTCCAGGTCGGGGCGCTCTGGCCGCCGGCGGAGTAGACCAGGACCTCCGAGGCGCTGGCGGTGGTGGCGCGGCCGGGGGCCCACTGCGAGGTGAGGCGGCCCAGGGCGTCGTACGCCTTGCTGGTGGAGTTGCCGTTGGGGTCGACGGTCTTGGTGGGCAGCTGGCGCAGCTGGTCCAGGGTGGTCGTGGTGGTCCAGTTCCCGGCAGTGACGTTGGTGGCGGTCACGCTGGTGGGCAGAGTGCCGGTGGCGGGGGTGTAGGCGGTGGTGCTGGTGTCGCCGCGGACGTCGGTGGACGACAGGGGGCGTCCGTACGCGTCGTAGCCGGTGGTGCCGGAGGGCGCCGTCAGCTTCTTGGTGAAGGTCTCGGTGCTGCCCGACCAGGCGCCCATGGTGTCGAGCTCGGTGGCGTTGCCGACACCCGCGGCGGGAATCACGCCCGCGGTGGTGCTGCCGTCGTAGAAGGTGCGGGTGTCCTCGGTGCTGTTGGCCGCGGTCTTGGCGGGGCAGGCCCCGGTGCCGACGCCGCTGCCGGTGCTGACCGCGACGGTGGTGGACTCGGCGGGCAGGCCGACCATGCCGGTGTTGGCTCCGGAGGTGGGCGCGGTGGCGTAGGTGTAGGTGGTGCAGCTCTCCTGGGAGGCGGCGGTGCCGAGTTGGGAGGTGTCGCCCTGGGCGTCGGCCTGGGTGAGCAGGCCGGTGGTCGGCGAGTACAGATTGACGGTCTTGGCGGTACGCCAGGTGGTCCCGTCCGCCGTCAGGCCGCGGGTGACGGTCTGTGCGTCGCGGACGAAGTAGGCGGTCTCGGACGGCACTCCGGTCGGAGTGCCCTCGGCGTGGGTGGCGGTCAGCTGGGACCAGGGCAGGGTGACCGAGTCGCGGACGACCTTGCCGCCCGCCTTGTCGTAGGTCTGCGTCTCGTAGGCGCGGCCGGCGTACTGCCCGGCGTCGGTGATCTGGTCGCCGAGGCTGTCGGTGACGGTGACCGAGCGCGGGGTGCCGCCCGTGGCGGACTGCGAGTCGCCGTCCATGCCGCGCAGGTAGGAGGTCACGGACTCGGTGATCGGGTCGGGTGCGTGCCCGGTCTCGGTGGTGACCTGGCCGTAGCCGCGGAACTGGTCCCAGGTGCGCTGGGCGTTCGCCGTCTCCGGGGAGTCGTTGCGGTGCCAGGCGGGGCTGCCGCCGTAGGTGTAGTCGGTGTACCGGGTCGGGGTGCCGCCCACGGTGTCGATCTGGCGGACCTCGCTGACGGTGTACTTCTCGAACCAGTCCCCGATCAGCGTGGATCCCGGCGGGGTCCAGTACTCCTGGTAGCACCGCCGGGTGTCGTTGGACGGCGTGGGCAGATCAGGGCTGGTGGTGGACTGGTTGCAGTCGGGGGCCGAGTAGGTGACGTTGTCGGTCTCGCCGGTCTCCGTGTTGATCGCGGTGATGCGGTACCGGTTGAACGCGGGCCAGGAGGCGGCGCCGGGAACGCGGTTGGCCATCGCGGCGTAGACGAAGCTCACCGGGGGCACCGGGACCGCGGTGGTCCCGTCGTTGCCGGTCCGGGTGACCGAGTCCAGGCGCAGGGCCGCCGAGGTGCCGTCCCCGGGGGCCGGGAAGGACTGGGCCAGGGCGTAGGTGTCGACGTTCTTGTAGCTGGACGCGCTGGTCGTCCCGGCGTTGACCTGGGTCTGGATCTGGGTGAGTCGCACCTCGGAGAAGTACGCCATCGAGTAGTTGGCGCAGGTGCCGGTGGACGCGCAGACCTGGTCCTGTGGGACGTCGGGCCAGTAGGGCGCGGTCGTGGCGGTCAGTGACGCGCAGTCGGCGGCGGTCACCGTGTGGCTGCTGACGACGCTGCCGACCACGCAGCGGGTGGCCGTGGTGAAGAGGACCTTCGCCGCCGGAGCGGGCTTGGCGCCCTCGGTGGCGATGTCGGCGGCGCGCCAGCCGTACTCGACCGAGGTCGGGTAGGAGGAGCGGTCGTAGGCGGTCAGCGTGTGGGCGCTGGAACGCGCGTAGTAGTTGGTCTCCTGCGCGTAGGTGTACTCGGTCGTGTTGCCGTGCGGGTCTATGACGAAGTCCAGGTTCCACCGGTACCCCATGGCGGCGGTGTAGGAGCTGGTTCCGGTGGTGGCGGAGTAGCACGGGTCGGTGCTCTTGGGGCAGTAGACCGGCTCGGTGGAGACCGAGTTGGTGGCCGTGTCCGAACCGGTGCCGCCCTCGGCGGTGGGCAGCTTGCCCGCGCCGTAGTACATCCGGGTGCCGTCCTGGAGGGTGATCAGCCAGCCCTCGCCGTTGTAGGCACCGTTGGTCAGTCCGGTCAGGTGGGTGACCGTGGCGCCGTCGTCCGAGGACAGGTGCCACTTGCCGGTGGTGTCGTCGTAGACGACCTGGCCGCCCTGGTCGCCGGAGGCGGAGACCTCGTGTCCGCCGTAGGCCCAGCAGGTGTCCCCCGAGGCGGCTATGCCGTCCTGGGAGCAGCTCTGGTAGCTGCGCTCGATGAAGTTGGACACACCTGACCAGCCGTCACCGACGCTGGACGGCTGGGAGTTGGTCGAGGCGTTCTCGCCGTCCACGCTGGAGGAGGAGTAGTTCAGGGCCACCGTAGGTGCCGCGCCGCCGATCGAGGCGGGGACGTCGATGGCGTAGCTGTAGTTGAAGTCGCCGGCCGCGCCACCGCCCGACCACTGGTCGGACGGCTTCAGCGAGGTCGCCGCGAAGGTCCCGGTCGGACCGGACGGGCCCGGAACGGCAGCCAGTACGGTCATCGAGTCGCCGGCGGGAGCAGCCTCGGTGTTCAGGGTGACCGCGCTGGCGGTGACCACCTGCGGCTGCGCGTCGGACGCGGACGGTGCGGCGGGGGCGGCCGCAGGCAGGGTGAGGTCGGCGACCAGGCGTCCGGTGCTCGGATCGCTGACCGCGCTGACCGGGGTCTGGGTCCTGCAGGCGGCCGACTGCGGGGTGGTCAGCGCGCAGGCAGGCAGCTGCACCAGACGCATCCGGGAGCCCAGGTCCGCGCCGCCCTCACCGGTCAGCAGGCCGGGGTCGACCTGCACGGCAACCTTGCCGGCCTTCGCGGTGCCGTCCCCGCGCCCGACGCCGAAGACCACGCCGGTGGTGAACCCTGCTTTGCGTGCGGTCGCCGGGTCCTGGAAGCGCACCTGCACCCCGGACGGCGCCGCCGCTCCGGTGGTGGCCGCGGCAACCCAGAGCGGGGAGGTGCCCACCCGGGCCGGGGTGCCGGACACGACGCGGCTCCTGGCCAGCGGGGCGACCGGGCTCTGACCGAGAGCGGTGGCGGTCTGCCCGGCCGCGGGCAGGTCGACGGCGGGCACGCGGTAGGGAGCCGCCGCCGACTTCGCGGCCTGCCTCGCCGTGCCGGTGGCGTAGGCGCCGGGCACCGGGACGGTGTGCGGCAGTGCTGTCTGCGGCGGCGACCAGACCTGGTTCTTGGCGTACTGCGCCGCGAGCGCGACGCCCGGGACCAGCATCCCGACCAGAGCGGTCAGGGCAGTGACCGCGAACAAACGCAGAAGTCTGCGACGCGCTCGGTGGGTGGAGCGGTTCCGGCGCGAGGCAGGCAAGGGGGACCCCCGTGATCGGTGGAGCGGTAGTTCGCAGAGTGACGATCACGGAATCTATGTCCTCGCCAACACAAACGGAATGGCGCTTACTAATTCGTTACTCACATTCCGCTTAGCTATATCGCCGCCAACCTTCCCAAATATGGACATTTAGTCGCCGTGGCGGTGGGTGATGTAGATCACTGGTGCCCAAATGCCCTTTTGTCGGCAGTTACGGTGAGCCGCGCGGTCCGGTAGGCCGCTTCGCACAGGCTTACAGGAGGCCCCCGCATGGGGAGAACGTCGAACTACCCATCACCGCAAGGTCGCAGGCGCGGTCGAGTCGCTGCCCTGATGGGCGCGGCCCTTATAGCAGGATCACTCTCCGTGATCAACCCCGGGTCCGCGCACGCGGACACCAGCAGCCCGCCCGTGGTCACCGATCCCGAGGCGGTGGCCTCCGCACAGGCCCAGTCCACCGGCAAGGACGTCGCGGTCGACGCGGACAGCACGACGACGTCGACCACGGTTGCCAATCCGGACGGTTCGTTCACGTACACCGCCAGCCCGTTTCCGGTCCAGGTGAAGCAGGGCGGCAGCTGGGTGCCGGTGGACGCGACATTGCAGCACAACGCCGACGGAACTCTCTCGCCCAAGGCGGCGGAGTCCCAGGTGTCCTTCTCCGCGGGCGGAGGCACAGCGCTGGCCACCCTGACCAACAGTCAGGGCCAGCGGGTCTCCCTCTCCTGGCCCAACGCCCTGCCCGCCGTGCAGGTTTCCGGCGCGACAGCGACCTACCCCTCCGTCTTCCCGGGTGTGGACCTGCAGATGACGGCCACCACCGACGGCGGATACAGCGAGGAACTGATCGTCAAAACCGCTGCGGCGGCGGCGAATCCGGCTCTCAACGACATCCGTTTCAACACCAGTACGAGTGCCGGGCTGACACTGGGCCGCAATGCGGCCGGCGGCCTGCAGGTCACCGATGCCAGCGGGGCCACCGCCTTCACCTCACCGACCGCCACCATGTGGTCCACTCCCGACTCCGGCGCTGCCGCCAAGGGTCTGAGCACCCGTTCCCTGGGGGCGAGTACTCCCGACGCCGGGACAGCGGGAACCGAGAGCACGGGTGACATGCCCGCGCAGGACGACGCCGGCTCCGTCACCGACCTGGCCGTCAACGTCAGCGGCCAGGCGGTCGACCTGGTCCCGCCGGCGGGTGCGCTGACCTCAAGCAGCAACACCTACCCGCTGGTCATCGACCCCTCGCTGTCCCCCGCCGAGCCGGGCTGGACCTGGATCGCCAGCAACACCCCGGGCACCAGCTACTGGGAGGGCAGCAACAACACCCACGACAGCTACGCCCACGTCGGCTACGACGACTGGTGCGCCGACGGGACCAGCGGCTGCAGCGCCTTCGGCACCACCCGTTCGCTGTTCTCGCTCTCCATGGCCGGCCTGGCCGGCAAGCACGTCACCGCTGCCTCCCTCAGTGTCACCGAGCAGGGGCCGACCTCCTCCTGGTCCGGGACCAGGCAGATCGACCTGCACAGCGGCGGCGCCTTCAACTCCAGCACCACCTGGAGCAACCAGAGCGTGTCGGCCGCGGTCTCGGCCAGCGCCAACTTCGCCACCATCGCCTCCGCCACCACGGGCAACGCGAACTTCGATGTCACATCGCTGATCCAGAGCGCCGTCGCCGCCGGTTACGGCACCCAGACCATGGCGCTGGAGGCCCATGACGAGGGCGACGACACCGCCTACCGCTATCTGCACGGAGCGGTGCAACTGGGTGTGACCTACTGGTCCACGCCCAATCTGCCCACCAGCCTGACCACCACGGACGGTGGCACCACCACCAGTTGCAACACCACCGCGCCGGGAACCTGGATCTCCAGGACGGACTCCAACACCATCAACCTCAATGCCTCGCTGACCGGCCCCGACAGCACCTACGCCGAAACGGCGGACTACTGGTACCGCAAGGTGCAACCCGCACTGGACGCCTCCTGGACCGAGGCTCCGCCGCAGTCCGTGGTCGCGCAGAGCACCCCGCAGCCCACCTCCTTCACGATGCCGACCCTCACCGACGGCTCGGAGTACGAGTGGCAGGTCTACGCCCAGAGCGACGGCGGCGCCTACAGCAGCACGGCAGCACCGTCGGCCGGCACCCAGTGCTGGTTCCGCACCGACTTCACCACCCCCACCATCACCCCCGGCACCCCCGTCCTGCCCACCGGCACCGGTGGCACCGGCAGCCTCCCGGTGACGCCGACGGACCCGGGCACCAACCCCTCCGGCGTCACAAAGATCCTCTACAACGTCAACGGCACCTCGCTGAACAGCGGCGGTAGCGGCGAGTTGTCCGAGGACGCCGGCACGAAGTCCGTCCCGCTCAAGGCCGACCACTGGGGCACCAACACCGTCTGGTACGCGGTCGTGGACGCGGCGGGCAACCAGTCCGCCCCGCAGCACTACGACTACTACGTCGCCGACAGCGCGTTCACCCCCGGGACAGCGGGTGACCTGGACGGGGACCACAAGCCCGACCTGGCGACGGTCGACTCCTCGGGTGCTGTCCGCTACTACAGCAATCCCTTCGCCGCCAGCCCGAACGGCACCGCCGGCAACCCCGACGGCGGCGCGGTACTGATCCCCGCCTCCAGCGCCCCCAACGGCACCAGCTTCGCAGGCGCCCTGATCGCCCACCGCGGCTCCTACACCGAGCAGACCTGCGACGACCTGGTCGTCATCCAGAGCGGCACGCTCCATGTGGACACCGACAACAACAACTGCAGCCCCACCACCAGTTGGACCCTGGGCAGCGGGCAGGCCCGCCCCACCGGCTCCAACGTCACCGGTGACACCACCAACTACAACACGACCGACTGGTCCTCGGTCCGACAGGCCGTCCTCCTGAGCAGCTCAGGAGGCGAGTCCGCCCTGCTGACGCTGGAGAACGACAACGGCGTCTGGACCCTGTGGATGTTCACGGCCAACGGCCCCACCTTCAGGAAGGCCGTCCTCCTGTCCACCAGCAGCTCCTGGTCCCATGTCACCCTGATCTCCCCCGGGTCGATCAACGGCGTCCCCGCTCTGTGGGCACGCGACACCACCACCGGCTCGCTGACCCAGTACACGGGGGTCGAGGACTGGCAGAACACCACCACCCCGGCCGGCACCACCATCGCCGCCGGCGGCTACCGCGTCGGCCAGTACCCCTCGATCACCAGCGACGGCCCGGAGGACGGCACCAACCCCACCCTGTGGGCCACCACCAGGACCGGCCAGCTCACCGAGATCCCCACCACCGTCGCCGCCAACGGCGCCGTCACCCTGGGCGCCCCGGTTCCGGTCAGCTCGGTGGGCTGGGCTGCCAACGTGCAGACCCTCGACGGCGTGACTCCCCGTCAGCCCACCAGCAGCATCGGGCTCTACCGTCCCAGCACCTACAGCTTCATCTTCGACACATCCAACTCCAGCACGACTGTCGACCACACGCTCGCCTACGGCAATGTCGGCGACATCCCCGTCACCGGAGACTGGAACGGGGACGGCGTCGACACCGTCGGCGTCTACCGCCCCAGCACCCAGACCTTCTACCTCGACGACTCCAACACCGTCTCCGAGACCGACCACACCATCCGGATCGGCACCACCGGCGACCTCCCCGTGGTCGGCGACTGGAACGGGGACGGCGTCGACACCGTCGGCGTCTACCGCCCCAGCAACCGGCACTTCTACCTCGACGACTCGCTGACCTCAAGCAACGTCGACCACATCGTGACCTTCGGCAACGCGGGCGACCAGCCCGTGGTCGGCGACTGGAACGGGGACGGCGTCGACACCGTCGGCGTCTACCGCCCCGGCAACGAGACCTTCTACCTCGCCGACTCGCTGGCGAACCCGGCCGCAGACCACACCCTGGCCTTCGGGAACTCCGGGGACACCCCGCTCACCGGCGACTGGAACGGGGACGGCACCGACACCGTCGGCGTCTGGCGGCCGAGCAGTTTCTACCTGGACAACTCGCTCACCGTCGCGTCCATCGACCAGACCACCGCCTTCGGGATCGGCACCGACGTCCCACTGAGCGGTGACTGGAACGGGCAGTAGCCCGGACCGGCCCCGCAGCCGCACACCGCGGCCCCGTCGACCGATTCCGGTCGGCGGGGCCGCGGTGGTGTGCGTGCCTGCTGCGGGGCCCGGTCCGGTCAGTTGACCCGGAGCCAGACCGCGGTGTTGGCCGGGACGGTGGTGCCGTCCTCCGGGAGGGGGTTGGCGGTGAGCAGGACGGCGGTGTGCGGGGGCAGCGGGACCGGCTCCGCGGTGGTGTTGACCAGGCACTGGAAGGTCTCGCCGCGGCGGAAGTGCAGGACGCCCGCGGCTGAGCCCGCGACCCAGTGGAAGTCGTCCGTGTGCAGGGCCGGCTCCGCGCGGCGCAGCCGGAGCGCGGCGCGGTAGAGCTCCAGCATCGAGTCCGGTTCGCCGCTGAGCGCCTCGGCGGTGCACCCGGCCCAGGCGGCCGGCTGCGGAAGCCAGGGCTCGGCCGCCGCGCCGTCCGGGCTGAAGCCGAACGGGGCCGCCGACCCGCTCCACGGCAGCGGCACCCGGCAGCCGTCACGGCCGATGTCGACGCCGTCGGTGCGGAAGAAGTACGGGTCCTGCCGGGCCGAGTCGGGGATGTCCTGGACCTCGCTCAGGCCCAGTTCCTCGCCCTGGTAGACGTAGGTCGACCCGGGCAGGGCCAGGCTGAGCATGATCGCCGACCGCGCCCGCCGGGTGCCGAGCTCCAGGTCGACCGGGGCCCCGTGCTGCTCCGGGCTGCGCCCCATCGAGCTGTCGGCGCGGCCGTAGCGGGTGAGGTGCCGGGTGACGTCGTGGTTGGAGAGCACCCAGGTCGCCGCCGCGCCGACCGGCGCGTGGCCGTCCAGGGTGGCGTCCACCGCGGTGCGCAGCTTCCCGGCGTCCCAGGGGCAGTTGAGGTAGTCGAAGTTGAACGCGGTGTGCATCTCGTCCGGACGGAGGTACGCCGCCAGCCGTTCCGGCTTGTCCAGCCAGACCTCGCCGATCAGCGCCCGCGGCTCGGCGTAGCCGTCCGCCACCGCGCGCCAGCCGCGGTAGATGCCGTGCACCGCGTCCCGGTCCACGTACGGGTGCGGGACCGGCGGGTTGTCGTGGTCGAAGTCGGGCAGCTCCGGGTCCTTGGCCGGCATGGTGGCCGAGTCGATCCTGACCCCGTCCACGCCGCGGTCGAACCAGAACCGCAGGACGTCCTCGTGCTCCTCGGCGACCTTGGGGTTGTTCCAGTTGAGGTCGGGCTGCTCGGCCGCGAAGAGGTGCAGGTACCACTCCCCCGGGGTGCCGTCCGGGTCGGCGACCCGGGTCCAGGCCCGGCCGCCGAAGACCGACTGCCAGTCGTTGGGCGGCAGTTCGCCGTGCTCGCCGCGGCCGGGACGGAACCAGAACAGCTCCCGCACCTCGGAGCCCGGCTCCGCGGCCAGCGCCTCCTGGAACCAGGCGTGCTGGTCGGACACGTGGTTGGGGACGACGTCGACGATGATGCGCAACCCCAGGTCGTGCGCCTCGGCGATCAGGCTCTCCGCCTCGGCGAGGGTGCCGAAGGAGGGGTCGATCCGGCGGTAGTCAGCGACGTCGTATCCGGCGTCGGCCATCGGCGAGGCGTACCAGGGGTTGAACCACAGGGCGTCGACGCCCAGTTCGGCGAGGTAGGGCAGCTTGGCGCGGACGCCGGCCAGGTCGCCGACGCCGTCGCCGTTCGCGTCGGCGAAGGACCGCACATAGACCTGGTAGATGACGGCGTCGCGCCACCAGTCGGCGGTGTGAACACGATTGTCCATGGCGGGAAGGCTCCTTGCCCGGTGCATGAAGGAGGAAGGGGAGGGAATGGAATGGCGGCCGGGGTGCGGGACGGCGGGCCCCGCACCCCGGCGGCGGCCCTAGCCGAAGATCTCGAACTCGGAGAGCTGGGCCGCGGTCCAGCCGGTGTTGCCGGTCACCGAGAGCCGCAGCTGCTGTGCCTCGGTGCCCGGGGGCAGCGGGATGGTCACGGTGTTCTGCGTCGCCGGGTCGAAGGTGTAGTCGGCGGACGGGACCAGGGTGGTGAAGTTCGTCCCGTCGGTGGAGCCGAGCACCGAGAGGGTCTCCACCCGGCTGCCCCAGTTGGACGGAAGGGTGAGCACCACGCTGCTCTCCGGCTGGGAGGCCCCCAGGTCGGCGGTGAGCGTCTGCGGGAACGGCTGGCCGTCCTCGCTCTCCCAGTACGAGCCGTCGTTGTCGTCGTTGGCGTTGGTGGCCGGGAAGTACTGCAGCGAGCTGCTGGCCGTCATGGTCGCGTCCAGCGCCAGGTTGCTCGGCGGGGCGACGCCGCCGGTGCCGCCGATCGGGTCGGTGTCACCGATCAGCTGGACGGTCGCCGGGGCGCGGCCCTCGCTGCTCGGGATGGTGAGCGTGCCGGTGCGGATGCCCGCCGCGCCCGCGACGTAGGAGACGTCGACCATGCACCAGTTGCCGCTGTCGGTCGGCGAGGTCGGGGTCAGCGTGGTGGGGCAGGGGTGCGCCGGGTCGGCGCTGACGGTGAAGCCGGCGCTGGCCTTGATCGCGCCGAGGGTGGCCGCGGCGGTGCCGGTGTTCATGAGGGCGATCTTCTGCACCGGGGTGGCCTGGCCGACCGTGGCGTTCTCGAAGGTCGTGGTGCTCGGGTAGGTCAGCAGCGGGCTGGTGGGCGGCATGCCGCAGGTGCTGCTGGACCAGCCGAAGTCGCCGGGGCCGCGGTTGATCGCGAAGCCCGCGCCGCAGCTGAACACCCCGGCGATGCCGACGCCGGTGGCGATCGTCCCGGAGACCGAGACGGAGCCGGGGGCCTGGTCCTGGAAGACGTAGCTGCCGACCCCGGCCACCAGGTTGTCCTTGATGCTGACGTTGCTGACGCGGTGTCCGGCGGTCGGCGGGGTGGTCACCGCGGCGCCGGTGTAGGCGTTGGAGTTCTGGAACATGAACGCCTCGTAGGGGCTGTCCACGATCGCGTTGTCGGTGATGTTCACCGGCGCGTCCATGTCGCCCTGCTCCGGGTCGAACCAGATCGCGCCGACGCCGTAGTCCCAGCCCGCGTCCCACTGGCCGGTGCGGACCAGCACATTGCGGGTGACGGTCAGCGGCCCGGACATCGGCACCGAGTCGAAGCGCTGCCCGATGCCGATGCCGCCGCCCCGGGTGACCGTGTCCTGGAGCAGGTTGTCGCTGATGATGTCGCCCGTGCCGGAGCCGTAGACGCCGATGTTGTTGGCGAGTCCGGGCGAGTCGACGGTGTTGTGGCTGATGGTGTCCTGGGTGTCGCCGTAGTTCTCGGACCACAGGGCCAGGCCGTCGTCCTGGGTGTTGCGCAGGAAGTTGCCGGTCACCAGCGCGCCGGTGATCGGGCCGTCGGCGGCGTTGAGGTTGATCCCGTCCGCGGTGGTGTCCTGGATCCGCAGGTTACGGAGCGTCAGACCGGTGCTGGGTCCGATGATCCAGGCTCCGACCTTCTCGTTCTGGATCCAGACGTCGGAGATGGTGGAGTCGCTGAACCCGCCGTTGAAGCCGGTGTCCTCGGTGTTGCTGTCGTCGCGCACGTCCACGTTGCCGTAGAGCGAGAGGCCGGAGATCTCGACGTGGCTGCTGGACGGGTTCTGCTTGCCGTTGAACTCGACGTTCTTGCCGGTCAGCACGGTGTACCACTCACCGGCGCCGACGATGGAGACGTGGTCGACGTTCAGCGGGGCGCTGACGGTGTAGGTGCCCGGCGGAAGGTACAGTCCCTGCCCGGCGGCTGACGCAGCGTCAATCGCCGCCTGCAGTGCGGCGGTCACATCGGTGGCCCCGGTGTTGTCGACGCCGTACGGGGCCTGGGTGACGTCGGCGTAGCCGGCCGGCTTCGGCCGGGCCGGGGCGACCTGCTCGAAGTCGGCGGTGTTGATGACGTACCAGGGCGCGTTGTCGCCCGCGTCGACCTGGAGCTTGACCACCGTCCCGGCCGGGAGGGTCTTCGGGAACTGGTACCTGACGTCGTTGTAGAAGTCGTGCGGGACTTGGCCGTTCGGCTGGCCGGTGCCCGGGGTGTTGCGGAACGGGTAGGTCCCGTAGAGCCAGCTGAACTGTGAGGTGAGCGAAAGCGCGGTGGTGGCCTTGCCGTTGACGTACAGCGACAGCGGCGCGGTGATCCCGCCGCCGTGCAGCGAGTCGGGGACGGCGTAGTGGAAGTCGACCGCGTTGGCGGCCTTGGTCAGCCGGAACGAGACGTACTTCCCCTGCCCGACCAGCTGCACCGCCTGACGGCCGGTCGCCTCGGCGGCCAGGCTGCCGTACTGGTAGTTCGGGCCGAGCCTGGTGCCGTTGGTCTGCGCGAACGGGCTGGTCGCGGCGTTGTACTCGGTGAACGGCACCGGCGCGCCGGCGGCGGTCGGGATTCCGGCCGACAGTGCGCCGGGGGTCGCGGCGACGGCACCGACGGCGGGGAGGGTCAGCGTCAGAGCGGAGCCTGCGAGCAGCGCGGCGGTGGTCGCGGCCGAGAGCCGGAGCGTGCTGCGGCCCGATCTACGGTGCGGCGTACGTGGGTGGGACACGGACAACAACTCCTTGGACATCGGAATCGGGTGGTATCCGGACAAGAGCAGGGAAAGTGGGGAGAGCGAAGGGCAGGGCGGACGGAGCCTCCGGCGGACGCGGGGCGCGAGGGCGGGGCGGACGGCGATGGCCCGAGGGGACTCGTCCGGGCGTCAGGCACGACGCGGGGACGGCGCCACCGGCGGCACGCGGCCCCGGCGCCACCGGGTCCGCCGGAGGACACCGGTCGCGCCACCGCCCCTCAGTGGCGGCACGACCGGTGGTGCGGCTGCGGGCGGTCAGTTCGCCCGCAGCCAGACTGCGGTGTCCGGCGGCAGCAGGCCGCCGTCGAGGGGACCGCTGGCCAGCAGCACCGCGTGGTGCGCGGGCAGCGGCTGCGGGGTGTCGGAGAGGTTCACGGCGCAGCTGAACCCGTCGCCGCGGGCGAAGGCGAGCACCCGCGGGTCGGCGTCCAGCCAGGTCATCGGCCCGTCACCGAGTCCGGCCGTGCTGCGGCGGAGCCGGAAGGCGGTGCGGTAGAGGGTGAGCATGGAGTCCGCCGCGCCGTCCTGGGCGGTGGCGCAGTGGCGTCCCCAGTCGGCGGGCTGCGGCAGCCAGGGCTCGGCGGTGGCGCCGGCCGGGCTGAAGCCGAAGGCGGGAGCGCTCCCGTTCCAGGGCAGCGGGACCCGGCAGCCGTCGCGGCCGGGGTCGGTGCCGCCGGTGCGGTGGTACATCGGGTCCTCGATCCGGTCCGCCGGGATGTCCTCGACCTCGGGCAGCGCCAGCTCCTCGCCCTGGTAGAGGTAGACCGAGCCGGGCAGCGCCAGCGTCAGCAGCGCCGCCGCGCGGGCCCGGCGGGTGCCCAGGGCCAGGTCGGTCGGGATGCCGTGGGCCTTGTCCGCGAAATCGAAGCCGGTGTCGGCCCGCCCGTAGCGGGTGACCGTGCGGGTGATGTCGTGGTTGGCCAGCACCCAGGTGGCCGGGGCGCCGACCGGGGCGTGCACGGCCAGGGTGGTGCTGATCGACTCGCGCAGCGCCTCGGCGTCCCACGGGCAGGCCAGGAAGCCGAAGTTGAACGCCGTGTGCAGTTCGTCCGGTCGCAGGTAGCGGGCGAAACGCTCCGGGTCCGGCAGCCAGACCTCGCCGATCAGCGCCTTGGGCTGCGGGTAGGAGTCGGCGAGCCGCCGCCAGGAGCGGTAGATGTCGTGCAGCTCGTCCCGGTCGTTGTAGGGGTGCGGGTCGGCGCCGTCGGCGAGGTCGGGCAGGGCCGGGTCCTTGGCGACCTCGGCGGCGGAGTCGATCCGGACCCCGGCCGCGCCGCGGTCGAACCAGAACCGCAGCACGTCCTCGTGCTCCTGGCGGACCTCGGGGTGGGCCCAGTTGAGGTCGGGCTGCTCCGGCGCGAAGCGGTGCAGGTACCACTCGCCGTCCGGGACCCTGGTCCAGGCCGAGCCGCCGAACTGGGACGGCCAGTCGTTGGGCGGCAGTTCGCCGTGCTCCCCCTTGCCGGGGCGGAACCAGAACCGGGCCCGCTCCGGCGAGCCGGGGGCGGCGGCCAGGGCCTGGACGAACCAGCGGTGGGCGTCCGAGACGTGGTTGGGGACGATGTCGATGATGGTGCGGATGCCCAGCTCCCCGGCCTCGGCGATCAGCTTCTCGGCCTCGGCCAGGGTGCCGAACATCGGGTCGATCTCCCGGTAGTCGGCGACGTCGTAGCCGCCGTCCGCCATCGGCGAGGCGTACCAGGGGTTGAACCACAGCGCGTCCACGCCCAGTTCGGCCAGGTACGGCAGGCGTGAGCGGACACCGGCCAGGTCGCCGACCCCGTCGCCGTTGTCGTCGGCGAAGCTGCGGACGTACACCTGGTAGATCGCCGCGCCGCGCCACCAGGCGTTCGTAGAACGGTCTGTCAGTTGCATGGCGGGTCTCCTCGTGTCGTTGGTCTGCCGCCGCGGGGCAAGGGGGTGCCGTGGGAGCGGCGCTGCGCGCCTCGTCGTCCTGCGGGCGAAGGGAAGGGGCTGGGTCAGCCCTTCATGCTTCCGGCGGTGAGACCGGACATGATGTTCCGTTGGAAGATCAGGAAGAAGACGATGGTCGGCACGCTGGCGATGGCCAGAGCGGCGATCAGCACGTTCTGCGGGATGCCCACGCTCAGCTGGTAGAGGCCGACGTTGACGGTCTGCCGGGAGGTGTCGGTGAGCACCAGCAGCGGCCAGAGGAAGTCCTTCCAGACCGCGACCACCGCGAAGATCGACACCACCCCGAGGACCGGACGGGAGATCGGCAGCACGATCGACCACAGCGCCCGCAGCGGCCCGGCCCCGTCGATGGCGGCGGCGGCGAGCAGCTCGCTCGGGATCGAGTCGAAGAACCGCTTCAGCAGCAGGATGTTGAAGGCGCTGGCCACCGAGGGCAGCCAGATCGCCCACGGGGTGTTCAGCAGGCTCCAGTGCACGAACGGCAGGCTGTTGGCGGTCAGGTAGGTCGGCAGGGCGATGACCGTGGTCGGGATCATCAGGCTGGCCAGCATCGCGAAGAGCACCGCGTTGCCGAAGGCCGGCCGCAGCTTGGAGAAGGCGTAGGCCGCCGCCACGTCGAACACCAGCTGGAAGCCGAGCGCGCCGAAGGCGTAGAGCAGGGTGTTGAGGATCAGCTTGCCGAGGTTGGCGTCGTGCCAGGCGGCGCTGTAGTTGGAGGGGTGGATCTGGTGCGGGACGACGGTCGGCGGGGTCTGGATGATCTCCTTGGACGACTTCAGGCCGCCGGTGGCCATCCAGTACAGCGGGAACAGGAAGACCAGCGCGAACAGCACGATCAGGGTCCAGAAGGCGACCCAGTAGACGGTGCGGGCGATCGGGCGGTCGAGTTGGACCTGGGAGATCAGGGTCCGCGTCTGGGATTCGGTTGCGGTTGCCATGGTCTCTACTCCTCGCCCGCACGGCTGCTGAGCCACAGGTAGCCGCCCGCGAATCCGACCAGGACCAGCAGGAGCACGCAGCCGAGCGCCGAGGCGCTGCCGTAGTTGTTGAAATTGAACGCGTACTGGTAGATCAGGTAGACGACGCTGGTGGTGTCGTTGGAGGCGCCGGTGATGACGTACGGCTCGGTGAAGACCTGCATGGTGCCGACGACCTGGAGCATCAGCATCAGCGAGAGGATCAGCCTGGTCTGCGGCACGGTGACGTGCCAGATCCGGCGCCAGATCCCGGCCCCGTCGATCTCGGCGGCCTCGTAGAGCTCGCCGGGGATGCCCTGCAGCGAGGCGAGGTAGACCAGCACCGTCCCGCCCATGTTGATCCAGGTGGAGAACAGCACCAGGCAGAGCACGGCGAGGGTGTGCGAGGACTGCAGCCACTGCACCGTCGGCAGGTGCAGGAAGTGCAGCACGCTGTTGAACAGGCCGGTGTCGTCCGGGGTGTAGAACCAGCGCCAGAGAAAGGCGGCGGCCACCGGCGGCATCATCACCGGCAGGTACACCAGCAGCCGGAAGTAGGAGCGGGCGTGCCGCAGCTCGTTGAGGACGACGGCGGTGAGGAAGGGCACCGCGTAGCCGAAGACCAGGGCGAAGAGGGTGAACAGGCCGGTGGTGCGCCAGGCCCCCCAGAAGTCCGGGTCGGCGAAGATGCGGTGGTAGTTCTGGAGTCCGACCCACCGGGTGTCGCCGGCGAAGTTCGTGACCTGGAAGCTCATGATCACTTCGCGGATCATGGGGTACCAGGAGAACAGCGCGAAGCAGATCACGGCTCCGAGCAGGAACAGGTAACCGGTGGCGTTCCGGCGCAGTTTGCGGCGGAGCGAGGCGTGCCGCGGGGGGCGGGCCTCCGCTCGGAG
The DNA here is from genome assembly GCF_042510955.1 of Streptacidiphilus cavernicola. Classification (NCBI taxonomy): domain Bacteria; kingdom Bacillati; phylum Actinomycetota; class Actinomycetes; order Kitasatosporales; family Streptomycetaceae; genus Streptacidiphilus; species Streptacidiphilus cavernicola. Next base: position 403,054 of record NZ_JBHFAB010000003.1, on the reverse strand, counting down.
GTCGCGCGCCACGGCGCGAGACACGTTGATCGTCGCCATGTCGGTGGGTCTCTCGTTCTTGAGGGGCGGCCGGCCTCCCGGGAGCCGGACGGCTCCCGGGAGGGCCTTGCGGGCGGGGCTGGCGGGACGGGCAGGTCAGCGGATGCTACTGGGCGTTGGACAGGATGCTGTCGGTGCTGCTCTTGAAGGTGTCCAGCAGCTTCTGCAGGTCGGCGTTGGGATTGGTCAGCGCGCCGAAGACCGCCTTGTCGCCCTGGGCGTAGATGGCCTGCGCCTGCGGCGGCTCGACCAGCAGCTTCATGTTCGGGAGCGCGGCGACGTAGGTGGAGAAGTTCTGCACCGGGATGTTGGCGTACTTGGCCATCGCGGTCGCGTCGGCGGAGGCGGTGGCACCGGTCCACAGGTCCGGCTCGGGCAGGCCCACCGGCTCCTTCTGCTCGGCCCGGCGCGGGTAGTTGAAGTTCTGGCCCTGGCCGGAGGTGAGGAACTCGTAGTTGATCCACTTGATGCCGGCCTCGATCTGGGCCGGGGTGTCGTGCTTGTTGAACATGTAGCCGTCGCCGCCGACCAGGGTGGCCTGCTCGCCGGGCATCGGGCCGACGGCCATGGTGTCGTAGGGGACCTTGTACTGGTCGTGGATGGTGGTCAGGGTGACCGGGTCGCCGATGTACATGCCCAGCTTGCCGGTGGCCATCATCTGCAGCAGGTCGTTGTACTGCAGGCCCTGCTTGGCGCCCATGACGTTGTCGGTGAACCGCATCTTGTGCAGGAACTGCAGCACGGCCAGGCCGTTGGCGTTGTCGAAGTTGGCCGACTTGCCGTCGGCGCTGACCATGGTGCCGCCGCGCGAGTAGAGCTCGGCGGTGAAGTGCCAGCCGCCGGTGTTGCCCGCGCTGTAGTCGGCGTAGCCGACGTTCCCGCCGCCGAGCTTGCTGATCGCGATGGCGTCGGCCTCGACCTCGTCCCAGGTGGTCGGCGGCTTGTTCGGGTCCAGGCCGGCCTTCTGGAAGAGGTCCTTGTTGTAGACCAGGCCCAGGCTGTAGTTGCCCTTGGGTATGCCGTAGAGGTGGCCGGAGTCGGTGCCGCCCTGCTTGTAGATGCCGGTCAGCGCGGGCTGGATGTCGGCGAGGCCGTGGATCTGGCTCGCGTACTGCTGGATGTCGGCGGCCTGGCCGGAGGCGATGACGTTGGCGGCGTCGGTGAAGTAGGTGTAGAAGACGTCGTCCATCTTGCCGCTGGCGAGCTTGGCGTTGAAGGTGGCCGGGTCTTCGCAGGGGTTGGTGTCGTCGCTCTTGATGGTGATGTTCGGGTTGAGCTTCTCGAAGGCGGAGACGTCGGCGAGCCAGTTGGCGCGCGGCTGCGCCTGGGTGGTGGGCGGCTCGCAGCCGACGGAGATGGTGACCGGACCGGCGCTGGCGGCGGCCGAGGAGCCCGCCCCGGAACCGGTGCTGCTGCTGCCGCAGCCGCTGACCGCGAAGGCGAGACCGGCCGCAAGAGCCACGGCGACGGCGGTACGGGCTCTGGAGCCCATGCTGATACCAGTCATCTGAAGTATCCCTGAGGGTGAGTATGATGCGAGGGCCGCGACGGCAGTGCAGGCCAGGACGTGTCTGATCGCGGCACGGCCTGCACGGGAACGCCACGGGGCCGGCGGCTGCGGCCCCCGGGCTCCCCACGACCCGGGTGGGGGTCGCTGGTCGGTCCGGCGTGTTGCACAAGCTACGACGCCGTTAACAAGCGCGCAATACCCAAACTTATTTACGCAAGAACTCGACATATCGAAGCCTTTGCCCGCAGGGCTTGCGCAAGCCGACGCAGATTTATGACATAGTTCTGTTTTATGACTCGTAGACTCGCGGAAGTTGCCAAAAGGGTCGGCGTGAGCGAAGCGACCGTGAGCCGTGTCCTGAACGGCAAGCCCGGCGTTTCCGACACCACCCGCCAGTCGGTGCTGACCGCGCTGGACGTGCTCGGGTACGAGCGCCCCACCCAGCTCAGGGGGGTCAGGGCCCGGCTGGTCGGGCTGGTGCTGCCGGAGCTGCAGAACCCGATCTTCCCGGCGCTGGCCGAGGTGGTCGGCGGGGCGCTGGTGCAGCTCGGCTTCACCCCGGTGCTGTGCACCCGCTCGGCCGGCGGGCTGACCGAGGCCGAGTACGTGACCATGCTGCTGGACCAGCAGGTCTCCGGGGTCATCTTCTGCGGCGGGCTCAGCTCCGAGGAGTACCAGCAGCTGCTGGGCCGCGGCGTCCCGGTGGTGCTGCTCAACGCCGCGGTGGACTTCGTCGGCTTCCCGCAGGTCTCCACCGACGACACCGCCGCCGTGCAGCAGGCCTACGCGCACCTCTCCTCGCTCGGCCACCGCCGGATCGGCCTGCTGGTCGGCCCGGAGGAGCACACCCCCTCCGAGCGCAAGATCGCCGCCTTCCGGGCCCTGCTGCCGCCGGACGAGCGGGACGCCCCGGGCCGGATCGGGCACGCCCTGTTCTCCTTCGAGGGCGGCCACGCGGCTGCGGGCGAGCTGTTCGCGGCCGGGGTGACCGGGCTCGTCTGCGGCAGCGACGTGCTCGCCCTGGGCGCGATCCGGGCCGCCCGCAGGGCCGGGCTCAGCGTCCCCGGCGACGTCTCGGTGGTCGGCTACGACGACTCGGCCTTCATGAACTACACCGATCCGCCGCTGACCACCCTGCGCCAGCCGATCGAGGCGATGGCCAAGGCCGCGGTGACGCTGCTGGTCAACCAGATGGGCGGCAGCTCCCCGACGCCCAAGGAACTGCTGCACGAACCCGAACTGGTGGTCCGGAGTTCGACCGGCCCGGCGAATGTCGTTGCCCAGTAAAAAGCGAACGGCCGGAAGCAGTTAATTTCATATCGGGTACGGAGCAGCAGGGAGCGTTGGCTGACATAGCCGCAGGTCAACGAGTTGAGAAAGCCGCGAAAGCGGACTCGGTGCCAAGTGGTCGTCAAATTGCTTGTTTCACTTGAAACATTGCGGATATTTGTACGCAGCACTACGGTGCCGGTCAATTCGTTACGCCCCCCACCCCCAGGAGCGTCATGCCAACCCCACCTGTCGGCAGGCCACGCACCACCGCGCTGCTCACCGCCCTGTTCTCCGTCCTCGCCGTGCTGCTGGGCCTGGCCGCCTGGTCGGCCCCCTCCGCCTCCGCCGCGGCCACCACCTACGAGGCCGAGTCGGCCGCGCTGTCCGGCGGCGCCGTGGTCGGCACCGACCACACCGGCTACACCGGCACCGGCTTCGTCGAGGGCTACACCGACGCCGACAAGGGCACCGCCGCCACCACCTTCACCGTCACCGCGGCGAGCGCCGGAGCCGCCTCGGTCTCGCTGCGCTACGCCAACGGCACCACCTCCACCATGACCCTGTCGGTCTACGTCAACGGGACGAAGGTGCAGCAGGACCAGCTCGGCGCCACCGCCGACTGGAACACCTGGGGCACCAAGGCCGACACCCTCACCCTCAAGGCCGGCTCCAACACCGTCGCCTACAAGTTCGACAGCACCGACAGCGGCAACGTCAACCTGGACGACATCACCGTCGCCGCGGTCACCCCGCCGCCGGCCGGCCAGTACGAGGCCGAGTCGGCCGCGCTGTCCGGCGGCGCCGTGGTCGGCACCGACCACACCGGCTACACCGGTACCGGCTTCGTCGAGGGCTACACCGACGCCGACAAGGGCACCGCCGCCACCACCTTCACCGTGAACTCCGCCAACGCCGGGACCGGCACGGTGGCCCTGCGCTACGCCAACGGCACCGGCGCGACGATGACCCTGTCGGTCTACGTCAACGGGACGAAGGTGCAGCAGGACCAGCTCGGCGCCACCGCCGACTGGAACACCTGGGGCACCAAGAGCGACAGCCTCGCCCTGAACGCGGGCAGCAACACCGTCGCCTACAAGTTCGACAGCAGCGACAGCGGCAACGTCAACCTGGACAACATCACCGTGACGGCGCCGACCAGCAGCCCGACACCGACCCCCACCCCGACGCCCACCGCGACCGGCAGCACGCCCCCGCCGTCCGGCGCGGTCTACGAGGCGGAGACCGCCTTCTTCGCCGGCGGCCCGACCACGGCCACGTCCACCAGCGGCTACACCGGCAGCGGCTACCTCACCGGCTTCACCGCCCAGGGCGCGCAGACGGTCATCGACGTCGACGCACCCTCGGCCGGGAGCTACCCGGTGGCGCTGCGCTACGCCAACAGCACCGGCACCGCGCAGACCATCTCGCTGAACGTGGACGGCATCCTCAACGGCCAGCTCAGCCTGCCGGCCGGCAGCGGCTGGCTGACCTCCTCGAAGACGGTCACCCTGCGGTCCGGGCTGAACCTGATCGGGTATCAGACCGACCCCGGCGACAGCGGCAACATCTCCATCGACGATGTCAGCGTCACCGGCGGGGCCGCGCTGGCCGCGCAGGGCGCGACCGCGCCGTACACCGAGTACACCGCGACCTCCGTGCAGACCAACGGCACGGTGCTGCCCGCCAGCACCGCCTACCCGAGCCTGCAGGCCGAGGCGACCGGCCGCCAGGCCGTCCAGCTGACCGCGACCGGCCAGTACGAGCAGCTCACGCTGACCAAGCCGGCCAACTCGATCGTGCTGCGCTACTCCATCCCCGCCAACAGCGACGGCTCCACCGCCACCGCCCCGATCAGCCTCTACGCCAACGGCAGCAAGGTCCAGGACCTGGCGCTGACCACGCAGTTCTCCTGGTTGTACGGCGGCGGCTACTACGACACCCGCTCCCCCAGCAGCGGCGCGGCGCACCACTTCTACGACGAGACCCGGGCGCTGATCGGCAACTGGCCGGCCGGTACGGTGCTGAAGCTGCAGAAGGACTCCGGCGACACCGCCGCGAGCTACACCCTCGACGCGGTCGACGCCGAGCAGGTCGACCCGGCGCTGACCATGCCCGCCAACTACGTGTCCGCCGCAACCTACGGGGTCACCCCGAACACCGGCGCCGACCAAACCTCCGCGCTCAACAACGCCCTGGCCGAACTCTCCGGCTCGGGCAAGGGCCTGTGGCTGCCCAGCGGCACCTATGACATCTCCGGCCAGGTCAGCCTGAACAACGTGGCGCTGCGCGGCGCGGGCGAGTGGTACACCACGATCCAGTCGACCTCGGTCAACGGCTCCGGCGGGCTGTTCGCCACCGGCGGCACCAACCAGATCGCCGACCTGACCGTCTCCGGCGACCAGACCAGCCGCAACAACGACTCCGGCGCGGCCGGGATCGAGGGCAACTTCGCCAACGGCTCGCTGATCTACGACGTCTGGGTCGAGCACGCCAAGGTCGGCATCTGGACCGACTCCGCCAACGGCCTGGACATCGCCGGAGCCCGGATCCGCGACGTCTTCGCGGACGGGGTGCACTTCAACGGCGGCAGCAGCAACTCCCGGGTGGAGCAGACCCTGGTCCGCAACACCGGCGACGACGAACTGGCCCTGGACACCGAGGGCGGCAACGTCACCAACTGCGTGCTGGCGAACAACACGGTGCAGAGCCCGATCCAGGCCAACGGCATCGGCGTCTACGGCGGCGGGAACAACACCGTCGAGAACAACGTGGTCTCCGACACGGTCGCCTTCGGCTCCGGCATCACCATCAGCACCGCCTTCGGCGGCGGCTTCACCGGTCCGACCGCAGTGAACAACAACCTGCTCACCCGGGCCGGCTCCTACAACTCCAACTGGAGCTCGTCGCTGGGCGCGCTGTGGATCTACGCCAACCAGTCGGACATCACCCAGCCGGTGACCGTCACCGGCAACAGCATCGTCAACGCCAGCTACGAGGGGGTGCTGCTGAGCTACGCCAAGCAGATCAGCAACCTCGCGCTGACCGACGACAGCATCAACGGCGCCGGAACCTACGGCATCAACATCAACGACGTCACCGGCAGCATGTCCGCCACCGGTGTCACCGTCACCGGCGCGAAGTCCGGCGGCCTGAACAACCCGGGCAACTACACCATCAACCGCGGCGCGGGCGACAGCGGCTTCTAGCCCGCGGCAGCACAACAGCACAGCACGGCAGCACAGCACCAGGGCCCGGCGCGGAACGACTCCCGCGCCGGGCCCGCCGCGTGCGGACCCGTAGTGACGGAGTCGGCGGGCCGTGCTTGACGGTCCGTCCGGGATGGGCCTAACGTCTGGCGCGGATCTATACTAGCCGGGCGGCAGGTAAGTACCCGGAGCGCGGGAATGGAGAGGCCGATGGCTGATACGAAGACCCTGCCCACGGGGGAGGCTGAGGAGCCCGTCGTGCTGGGCCGGTCGGTCTACATCGCGGTGATCGGGCTGATGCTCGGCATGCTGGTCGCGATGCTGGACAACCTGATCGTCAGCACCGCGCTGCCGACCATCGTCGGCGACCTCGGCGGGCTCTCGCACCTCTCCTGGGTGGTCACCGCGTACGCCCTGGGCGCCGCCGTCACCACCCCGATCTGGGGCAAGCTCGGCGACCTGCACGGCCGCAAGGCCATGTTCATGCTGGCCATCGTGGTCTTCCTGATCGGCTCGGCGCTGACCGGCGTGTCGCAGAACATGGGCCAGCTGATCGCCTTCCGCGCACTCCAGGGCCTGGGCGCGGGCGGCCTGATGGTCGGCGCCATGGCCACCCTGGGCGACCTGGTCCCGCCACGTGAGCGCGGCCGGTTCCAGGCCATGATCGGCGGGATGATGCCGGTCGCCTTCGTCGGCGGCCCGCTGGTCGGCGGCCTGCTCACCGAGCACCTCAGCTGGCGCTGGGCCTTCTACATCAACATCCCGCTGGGCATCGCCGCGCTGCTGGTGACCGGCTTCGGGATGCGGCTGCCGCGGCGTCGGATCGAGGCCAAGATCGACTACCTGGGCGCGCTGCTGCTCGGCGTCGGCGTGGTCGCGATCACCCTGGTCGCCTCCTGGGGCGGCACCCAGTACAGCTGGGGCTCGCTGCCGATCGTGCTGCTGTCCGTCGGCGGCGTGCTCGCCCTGATCGCCTTCGTCTACTCGCAGAGCCGGGTCGCAGAACCGATTCTGCCGCCGTCGATGTTCCGCGACCGCAACTTCACCGTCTCCCAGATCATCAGCTTCCTGGTCGGCGCGGCCATGTTCGGCGCCATCAACTTCCTTCCGCAGTACCTCCAGTACGTCCGCGGCGCGTCGCCCACCGCGAGCGGGCTGCTGCTGCTCCCGCTGATGTTCGGGATGCTCGCGGTGATGATCGTCAGCGGCCAGGCGGTCTCCAGGACCGGCAAGTACCGGACCATGATGCTGGTCGGCGGCGCGGTGATGACCGTCGGCATGGGCATCCTGCTGCTGCTGAAAGTGGACACCACCACCGCCACCGCCTCGCTGCTCACCCTGGTGCTCGGCCTGGGCATGGGCTTCCTGATGCAGAACACCATGCTGATCACCCAGAACAGCGTCCCGCTGCGGAACATGGGCGCGGCCAGCGGCGCGGTCACCCTGTTCCGCACGGTCGGCGGCTCGCTCGGGATCGCGGTCTTCGGCGCCCTCTACACCTCCCGGCTGACCGACTCGCTCACCGCCAGCCTGGGCGCGGGCGGCGGCAAGCTGGCCGCGAACGGGTCGCACATCCCGCCGTCCGCGCTGGCCGGGCTGCCCGCGCCGATCCAGCACGCCTTCAAACTGGCGGTCACCGACGGCCTGCACAGCGTCCTGATCGGCGGGGTGATCCTGGCCTTCCTCACCTTCCTGGTCACCTGGCTGATCCGGGAGGTGCCGCTGCGCTCCGGCGCGGCCCCCAGCGACGAGCCGGCCAAGGAGAGTGTGCCGACCCTGTGAATCATCAGGCAAACTGACCAGTCCTGACTTATGGTATAGCTGTTCCATGAGTGATTCCCTGACTGCGGAAACCGTCCGATTCGCCGGTCACGACGGCGACGAGATCGAGGCCTACCTGGCCCGCCCCGAGGGCGAGGGGCGGCGGGGCGGCGTCGTCCTGATCCACCACATGCCCGGATACGACCGGGGCAGCAAGGAGATCGCCCGGCGCCTCGCCGAGCTGGGCTATGACACGATCTGCCCCAACCTGTACGTCCGCGAGGCTCCCGGCGCCGCGCCCGACGACGCCGCCGCGACCGCCCGCGCCAACGGCGGCGTGCCGGACGCCCGGCTGGTCGGCGACGTCGCCGCGGCGGCGGCGTACCTGCGCGCGCTGCCCGGCTCCAACGGCAAGGTCGGCGTGATCGGCCACTGCTCCGGCGGCCGGCAGAGCGTGCTCGCCGCCTGTCAGCTCGACCTGGACGCGGCGGTCGACTGCTACGGCGCCTTCGTCACCGGCATCGTGCCCGAGGGCTTCCCGCTGAAGGTCAGCAACCTGGTGGACCAGCTGCCGCAGCTGCGCGCGCCGCTGCTCGGCCTGTTCGGCGCGGACGACCAGTACCCCTCCCCGGAGCAGGTCGCCCAGCTGGAGCAGATCCTGACCGACCACGGCAAGGAGTTCGAGTTCCACAGCTACGAGGGCGCGGGCCACGCCTTCTTCGCCAACGACCGCCCCGCCTACAACGTGGCCGCGGCCAACGACGGCTGGGAGCGGATCGCCGCCTTCTACGGCAAGCACCTGGGGGCCTGACGCCATGTGCACCTACACGACCGTCAAGGACAGCGTCGACGGCAGCGCCAAGGGCCCCGGCGGCTCCTGGTTCCACGTCTCCGACGTGACGGTGTACTTCGACCACCCGGTGCACGCCATGGCCGAGCACACCCTCAACATCGACTTCGCCGACCCGTCGAAGGGCCCGTCGGCCCGGGTCGCGCTGGAGCTGACCGCCTCCTCGGCCCGCGCCCTGGTCGCCGCGATCCAGGAGGCCCTGGCCGCCGTCCCGGCGGAGATGGCCGGGCTCGAAGCCTGAGGGTCCGGCCGAGGGGCCGCCCCCACGAGCAGCCGCCGCCGATGAGATGGAGCGCCGCAGCGGCGGATCGCTCCTCATCGTCGAGATCCGTCGCCGCGACCCGGACGGCTGGGTCACCATCCAGCGCTGA